>DATMJP010000061.1:0-19689 GCA_035553815.1 Minisyncoccota bacterium | reverse complement strand
GCCTGGCCGCGTGATGCGCGCGCATAGGCAATCGGCACTGAGCGCTCAGATTCAGCAACCATGACCACGCTGTAGATCACGATGAGGCCGATGATAAAGAATGCGATGTACGCAGGAATATTTGCTGCAGTTGCAGTGAAGAGCGCCTGCGAGATACCGCCCGGGATTGCCGCAAGAATGCCGGCAAGGATGAGGAGCGAAACACCGTTGCCGATGCCAAATTCAGTGATGAGCTCGCCCACCCACATGAGAAGAATGGAGCCTGCAGCCACGAGGAAGACGTTCACCGCGAACTGGAACGCACTCATCGGAAGAAGGATGCCCTGGCTCTCAAGGAGTGAGAGGAACGCAACGCCCTGAAGGATCGCAAGCGGGATGGTGAGCATGCGTGCCCAGGTGATGAACTGGGTACGTCCTGCCTCCCCTTCCTCGCTGTACATCTTCTTCACCTTAGGGAAGAGCACAGTTGCAAGCTGCATGATGATGGACGCCGTAATATACGGGCCCACGCCAAGCATCACGAGCGAAAGCTGTGAGAAGCCGCCGCCGGAGAACACCGAAAGAAGGCCGAGGAACTGATTGTTCAAGAAGAACTGCTCAAGGCGCACGAGGTCAACGCCCGTGATCGGAATCGCTGCAAGGAAGCGGAATACGACAATAGCACCAAGGAGGAACAGGATGCGTCCCCTTAGTGTTTTGTCTCCGAGTATTACTGCGAACTTGTGGATCCAGCGAGAAAGCATGGTTAGAGGATTGAGCCGCCTGCGGCCTCGACAGCAGCCTTGGCAGAAGCCGAAGCGGCGCAGTTCGAGATTGCGAGGGCCTTTCCTAGTGTACCAGTGCCGAGGATCTTGACCGGAAGGATGCGTCCGCCGCGTGAGCCTACGAGACCTGCACGGTTAAGCGTTGCTGGCGTTACGGTTGCCCCTGCCTCAAATGCCTTATCGAGGGCTGAGAGGTTCACTGCAACGTAGGCCTTCTTTGAATCGTTCACGGTGCGTGCGCGGTTCTTACCGTGTCCGCGGCGCTTTGGAATCTTCTTCAAGAGGTCGCGCATCTCAGGGCGCTTCTTGCGGCCTGCGCGTGCATTCTGGCCCTTGGTACCGCGGCCTGAAGTCTTACCGCGCTTTCCACCACGACCTACACGAGGTGAGGTGATGCGCTTTGTTTTTGCTGAAAGTGTGTGTGCCTGCATACGCGTATAGGTTAGCGAGCCTGGAGGGTCTTAAGCGCTGCAACCGTTGCGCGTGCAATGGTGAGCTTGTTCTTAGTGCGGGTGAGAATCTTCGCAACCACGTCGGTTACGCCCGCGTACTCAAGGACGGTACGCATTGCAGAACCTGCAACGAGACCGCGACCCTTAGAAGGTACGATTGAAACGGTTGATGACGCGTACTTGGTTGAAACGTCGTGCGCGATTGAGTTGCTCTTGGTGAGCGGAATGGTGATCATGTGGCGGCGTGCATCGCGTACTGCCTTGTCGATAGCAAGCGCAGTGTCTGCACCCTTGCCAAGACCAACACCAACACGGCCCTTGCGGTCGCCGATAACGACGGTAACGCTAAACGAGAAGCGGCGGCCACCGGCCATAACACGGGCCACGCGGCGCACGTCGATCGTTGCCTGATCGAACTCGCTGCGCTCACGAGGTGCGCGCTCACGAGGACGGCCTCCTCCGCGGGGATTGTTGCGGCGACCACGAACGGCATCACGGCCGCGCGGTGCGTCAGCAAGAGGCGCTGCTGCTGTAGCTGTCTCAGGCACCTTGTTCTCAGTTGTTGCGGTATCAGTCATAGTAAGTATTAGAAAGTGAGGCCTCCAGCACGTGCTGCCTCAGCAAGTGCGCGAATCTGCGCTGCGTAGGTGTAGCCACCGCGGTCAAAAACGACTGCAGCAATACCCTTCTCCTTAGCGCGAGCAGCGATTGCTTCGCCAACCTTTACCGCCTGCTCGCCAAGGGAACCCTTGAACTCGCGACCGTGTGCGCTTGCAAGCGTTACGCCAGCAGCATCATCAATAAGCTGCACCGAGATGAAGCGGTTTGAACGGTATACGGCGAGGCGTGGGCGCTCTGCGGTTCCGCTCACCTTAGAGCGAATACGCTCGTGACGGCGGACACGAAGTGCCTTCTTAGAACTGACAGCTGTCTTAGGTAGTTGTGGCATATGCTATACGGCTTTCTTGCCCTGCTTGCGGCGGATGACCTCATCCTCGTACTTGATGCCCTTTCCGAGGTATGGCTCAGGACGCTTCAGGTCGCGGATCTCGGCAGCGAACTGGCCGACCTTCTGCTTGTCTGCGCCTTCGATAGTAATAACGTTCTTCACGACGGTTGCGGTAAGTCCCTGCGGAACCTTTGCTGAGACAGGGTGTGAGAAGCCGAGTGCAAATACGAGCTCATCACCCTTTAGCTCAACCTTGTAGCCAACACCGTTAATGATAAGAACCTTCTTGAACGGCGTCTGGACGCCCTCGATCATTGCGCGCACGTGCGCTGCGTAGGTGCCGGTAAGAGCGCGCGCGAGGCGGGTGTTGTTCTTAGGAGAAACAACGATACCCTCAGGCGTCACCTCGATAGCGATCGATGAGTGCACATCCTTTGAAAGAGTCTCCTTGTCACCTTTTACAGTGAACATGCCGTCGGTTGACGTGACAGTTACCTTAGAAGGCACGGCGATAGGCTTTTTTGCGAGGCGTGACATAAGCAGTATTACCAAATCTCAAAGAGGTTCTCGCCACCAACACGGTCACGACGTGCCTCCTTATCTGAAAGCACACCCTTAGGGGTTGAAAGGATGCGAGCACCAAGACCGTTCTTTACGTTGTGTGCATCGCGAGCCGGCACATAGAGACGGCGGCCAGGCTTTGAGATGCGCTTTACGTCGCGGATCTTGTGATTGCCCTTTGCATCGTATGCGAGCGTTACATTCAAGACGCGAGGATCCTTCTTTGAAACCTCGACATCGGCGACGAAGCCGAGCTCCTTCAGCTTGAAGGCAATCGCCTCAAGATGCTTTGAACGAGGCACATTGACTGAAGTATTGCCGATTGCACCGGCATTCTTGAGTCGAATAATGAAATCGCCTACGCGGTCGGTTACCATGATGCTTTCTTTACGCCAGGAATCTTACCTTCGCGGGCAAGCTCGCGGAACATGATGCGAGAAAGACCGAATGCGCGGAGGTACCCACGGCCACGGCCAGTAAGTGCACAGCGGTTCTTAAAGCGAACCGGTGAGGAGTTCTTCGGAAGCTTCTGTAGACCCTCGTAATCGCCGGCAGCCTTAAGAGCAGCCCGCTTTTCAGCGTACTTGAGCGCGAGCTTTGCGCGCTTTTCGTTTCGTGCGAGTTGTGATGTTTTGGCCATACGAAAAAGAGCTCCGAGGAGCGTGCAAGTAATGTATCAGTAAGGAAATACGCTGTCAAATATATGAAGATCCCCCGCCCACACATGCGTGCGGGCAGGGGCTCTGCGTAGCCTAGCCGTGAACCAGAAAGATGGTCCCGGCCGGGTACATGGGCGCCGGACCGTGTAAAAGCTCGATCTGGTGGCCGTTTTGGCGGTCGTAGACCACCTCAATGACCACCGACGGGCCGCTGACCCGCGTAAAGACCACGAGCTTGCGGCCGGTAAGATCAGCTCCGAGCGGGCGGACACGCCAGCGGCAAGTCAGGATCTCGATCAGCCAAGGCACATAGACTGCCCGGTCGTTGCCGGTCCAGAGGTGATGCGTGAGCCGCTCGATCGGCATGTCGACCAGCGCCTCGACGAACCTGATCCCCTTCTCCGGCACGAGCGGCCCTTGAATGGGCGGTGAGCTCCTGAAGAAGGTCCAGAACCGCGGATGTACGGAACTGAACACGCCGCCCTCGAGAAGACGTTTCACTGCCTTGTGGATGTCGAACGAGCGACCATGCCCTACTCCTCGCGGGTTGAGCTGGCCGAGTTCACGGAATTGCTGCGGAGCGTCGTCTTGGACGGCCGCGCTCGCTGAATTGGTCATGGAGACCGCTCCCTAGTACGCTGCCGCCTTGATTGGCGTGTAGAACCCAGTATGGATCCGTTACAGCCAGCAAAGGCTTTAAGGCCCCTCTTGGCTATAACGGATTACAGAATGAACAAGCCCAGGACTCCTTATACCGTAGAGTCAGCGAAATGGAAATGACTCACCCCCGCCCACACGATGTGCGGACGGGGGTTGTGGCCAAAGTCTAGCTTGGCTTTGAGACGAGGAAGACGGTTCTGGGTTCCCACACCCACGGACGGTCGAGCGGGACGCGGCCGAGCGAGTGGCCCTTCTGCCAGTCGATCCTGCCACGAACGGTCCGAAGGCCGTCGGCGAGATTCGTGCGAAACGCGATCTGAGTACCCGTGGGAACCAGATTCTTGAACGTGGGCGCCGCGGCGCCGACCCGCAGGATTTCAGCCAGATGGAACCAGTACAGATACGCGGTGAGCCCGGAGTACTGTGCAAGCTGATCCCACATGGGCTCATCGAGCGGCACCTTGCTCGTATAGAAGCCGACGGCCCCTTTAGGCACGCCGACTTCAGTCGCCACTTCCGTGGTTTCCTGAAGCCGGGCCGCGATCTCGACGATGTTCACGTCCGACCGTATGAGAAAGTCCCTCACGGGCTTTTCCTCAGGATGAGCCGGCACGCGCAGCCGGCCCAGTGATTCAAACGGAACCATTCCGCTATTCCTTCTTCAACATGAGCGTGAGCGCTCCTACATATTAGATTACAACAAAATACATAAAAGTAAAGAGCCCTCGCACGAGGGCTCTTTACTTAGCGTTCGCTTAGGAAGCGCGGAGTGGAAGGCCGAGGTGGCGGAAGAATGCTTCTGCCTCCTTCTTGGAGCCTGCAGTCGTCACGATGGTGATCGCAAGACCGAAGACGTCCTTGAGGTCCTCGTCAGCAGTCTCAGGGAAGATAGAGTTCTCCTTGATGCCGATGGTGATGTTGCCCATGTCATCAATCGCGGTTGGCGGAAGGCCGCGGAAGTCGCGCGTGCGAGGGAGCGCGATGTGGATCAACTTATCGAGGAAGTCGAACATGCGTGCACCGCGGAGCGTCACCTGGTATCCCACGATCTCGCCTTCGCGGAGCTTGAATGAAGCGATAGACTGGCGCGCTGCACGAGGTGATGGCTTCTGGCCAGTAATGCGTGCGAGGCGCTCCTCAACGATCTTCATCTTGTTCTTGTCAGCCTTGCCGACGCCTGATGAGACGACCACCTTGAGAATGCGAGGTGCAGCCATGCGGTTGGTGTAGCCGAACTCGCCTGAAGTCGCCTCAAATGCGGTCTGCTGTTTCTGTTTTGAAAGCATCATATACGTAGAGGTTACTTGAGGGTCGTGCCGCTCTTCTTAGTAACGCGGACGTTCTTGCCGTCCTCGGTCTTGCGACCAATGCGGGTAGGCTTCTTAGCTTCGCTGTCCATGAACATGACGTTTGAGGCGTCAATCGCGCGAGGACGCTCGATAATGCGGCCTGACTGGCGAGGACCGGTCTTGCGCAAGTGGCGCTTTACCATGCCGATGCCTTCAACGACAACCTGATTGGTTGACGGGAATACGGTCATAATCGTGCCGGTCTTACCCTTGTCCTTTCCTGATACCACCATAACGGTGTCGCCTTTCTTGAGTTTCATTTTCATACGCAAATGTATTACACGACCTCAGGCGCAAGCGAGGCGATGTTCTGCCAACCGCGGTCGACCAAATCGCGCGGCACGGGACCGAAGACACGGTTTCCCTTAGGACCCATTTCCTTACCCTGCTTCTCGATAAGCACGACGGCGTTATCGTCAAAGCGGACGTATGAGCCGTTTGCGCGGCGGAACGCCTTCTTCTGGCGTACGACCACAGCCTTGTAGATGTCCTTCTTTTTAACTGGCTTGCGTGGTTCTGCAGTCTGAATAGACACAACCACGACATCGCCGAGTTCTGCGTAGCGGCGCTTTGAGCCGCCGAGCACCTTGAAGACGCGCGCAACTTTTGCGCCTGAGTTGTCTGCAACGGTGACGATTGTCTGTGGCTGTACCATACGCTACTTAGCTAGTTTGAAACTCTTATTCTTTGATATAGGGCGGCATGCCACGATCGTGACCTCATCCCCTACCTGCGCCGTGTTGCCCTCGTCGTGCACGAGGTACTTCTTGGTGCGGGTCTGGTACTTCTGATACTTCGGGTGCTTCACGTAGCGAGAAACCGCAACGGTAGCCGTGTCCTTCATCGCCGTCTTTACGACGGTACCGCGGAAGGTCTGTGGTTTGATGTTCTTGTTTTCCATAATGTTATGCGCGCTTGCGGTTACCGAGCTCAGTTAGGATGCGGGCGATGGTCTTGCGTGCCTCGCGCGGTGCGTTGGTGTTCTTAGGACGAGCGCCTGCAGCTGCAAAGCGAAGCTCGCGGAGCTCCTCGCGGCTCTTGGCGAGCATATCCTTAAGCTCCTCTGCCTTCTTCTCTTTGAGATCTAGTTTCTTTGCCATACAAATTTAGCGAGTGATGACCGAGGTCTTAACTGGAAGCTTTGCACCAGCACGGCGAAGTGCATCGCGCGCCTTTGCGTCATCCACGCCATCGAGCTCAAACATGATGCGGCCCGGACGCACCTCAAATACGAAGTGTTTCGGATCACCCTTACCCTTACCCATGCCCACCTCCGCAGGTTTCTGAGTTACCGGACGGTCTGGGAAGATGCGGATCCACATCTTACCGCCCTTACCGGTTACGCGGGTGAGCACCTTACGCGCTGCCTCGATCTGGTTTGAGGTGATGCGGCTTGCGGTGGTTGCCTTAAGGCCGTAGGTACCGAACGCAACGGTAGTACCGCGCGTATCAGGACGTGCAAGCTTTGCTGGGCTCTTACGGCCAGTCTGCCACTTGCGGTGTTTTACTTTCTTAGGAAACAACATACCTATTTAGATGAACGGTTAGGAGCCTGGGCACCGCGCTCGCGCTCAGTGAAGGTATCGCCGAGGTAGATCCATACCTTGATACCAATAACGCCGTACGGAAGGACTGCTTCGAAGTGTGCGTAATCAATGTTTGCACGGAAGGTCTGGAGCGGGATACGGCCCTTCTTAAGCTGCTCGGTGCGGCCCATTTCTGCGCCACCAAGGCGGCCTGAGAGTACGATGCGGATACCGATCACGTCGCGGACGGCCATGACCTTCTCGATCGTAGACTTCAAAACGCGGCGGAATGGCATGCGCTTCTCAAGGCCTTCAGCAACCATCTGTGCGACCACCATAGCTGAGGTCTCCGGCTGGCGGATCTCCATGATGTCGAGCATGACCTTGCGGTTATGCGCAGGAGCGACAGAGCGTACTACCTTGCCAAGCTCAGCGCGGAGCTTTGTTGCGTTCTCGCCTGCGCGGCCGATAACGAGGCCTGGGCGTGCGGTGTGCACGATAACGCGCACTTCGTTTGCTGAACGCTCGATCTCAACCTCTGCAACGTGCATGCCCTTCAAACGCTTCTTGAGGAATGAGCGGATAGCCGCATCGACCGCAATGTTCTCGCGGAAGGTCTTCTTGTCTATAGCAAACCAACGGCTCCGCCAGTCGCGGATGATGCCAAGTCGGTGTGCGTATGGATGTACAGTGTGCGTCATAAATTATGAGGAAAGGGTGACCTTTACGTTTGACTTGCGGCGGCGGATAGGCGCAGCACGACCCATGGCGCGAGGCATGTAGCGAACGGTCATTCCGGCGCTATTTACCTCAATGTTCTGGATCTTCAAGTTCTCAGCGTCCTCGCCCTTTGCCTTTGCGTTAGCAACTGCTGACTGGATGAGCTTAAGAATAGGAAGGGCTGCACGCTTAGGGAGGAATGCAAGCACGGCCTCAGCCTCCGTTACCTTTTTGCCCTTAACAAGATCCGTGACGAGACGGACCTTTCGAGGTGACTGATTGTGACTTGCAAGTTCTGCGCGCATAAATAATTAGCTATCTCAGGCTTTACTTCTTCTTAGTAGCGGCAGGAGCTGCCTTTGCTGCCTTTGCGGCTGCAATTTCAGCATCCTTGCGCTTCTGCTCGAGCTCCTTCTGCATCTTACCGCCGTGGCGGACGAACTTCTTCGTTGGAGAGAACTCACCAAGACGGTGTCCTACCATTTCCTCTGAAACGAGGACATCGACGTGCTGCTTGCCGTTATGTACGCCAAACGTGAATCCGACGAACTCGGGAGCAATCTGGCTTGCGCGTGCCCACGTCTTAATGACGCCGGCTTCGCTCGGCTTCTTGCCCTCAACTTTCTTGAGGAGCTTGGCGTCCACGTAGGGACCTTTCTTGAGTGATCGAGACATGCGAATGAAAAGCCCGCGAAGCGGGATACAGGAAATCTATAGGAAACGGAGGAAAGTGTCAACTTTTAGGGCCATTTTTGCCTGTAGGACGGGTTAAGCACCCCTCTTTACCGAGGAGACAGACCCCTCCTTATGCACGAAGGAGTATACTTACCCCTATGGATACCGCTCAGAAGAGAAACGCTATCATCGGTGCTGCTGTACTTGGACTTATCGTAATCGGGCTTGTCGTCTGGTACATGGCATCTAACCCGCCAAAGCCCCTCCCTATCGTGGACGCACCCGTTCCGGGGCTTCAAGGCACGGCTGACGAAAAGCTGACAATCACCGATACCGGCTTGTACTTCGACGCAGAAGCCTCCTATCCGGCTTCTACGCCCCTCCTTGCGTCTGCTGGCGCTGAAGCTAACGCTGGCGCAGTAGCACTTATGAAAGACTTCGTGGAAAGCGAAATAGCGCGTTTCAAGGAGAACAACAATGTAGAAAGCCTTTCAGGCGAGGACATCGAGATGTTCGGTCTCAACGACGGCCGCAAGTACGCGCTTGGCATTGATTACGATGTGACGGAGTCCCCTAAGACCGTCACGTACGTCTACACGAACTATCAGGATACGCTCGGTGCCCATCCAAATGCCTACTACCGCACCTTCACCTTCAGTAAGGAGACCGGCGCGCTCGTGACGCTTGATGCGCTCTTTACAGGCAACTACCTAGAGCGTTTGAGTCAGATTGCGCGCACTGAGCTCCCGCAGACCATCTCTTCGCTCACAGGAGCTCCTGCTGACATGGAGTATATCGAGAGCGGCACCATGCCGCTTGCTGATAGCTTCCAGAACTTCGCGCTTGAGGGCGATACCTTTGTGCTTATCTTCCCGCCGTACCAGGTTGGCCCGTATGCGCTTGGCACCCAGGTGGTTGAGATACCGCTCTCAGAGATCATGGATATATTACAGCCAGCGTATCGACTGTAGACAGTATTATGAAGGCGCGCTCCTGAGAAGGCTCAGGAGCGCGTTATTCATTTCCGGATGCGGGTGCCGAACACACGTATGCCGGACTCTACAGCATACATGGCAACACGCGTGAACTCCTGGTACATCTTCCGTCGACGGCGCTTCAGGGACGACGGCGACTTCGAAAGACGGCCGGGCAACTGGAGCGCACGATGTGCTTGAAGTGCGCGCATTCCGGTGGTCGTAATCCGCCGGTGTTCATCGTCGTTCAGCCCATACGACAACAGACGCTGAAACGGCTCGCTATCCAACAGACGCTGAATCACCTCCATCTTCACGGTCCAAGAGCTACTCGAACGCAGCTGCTTATACTGCTCAACTGCGGCGATGAGCCATGATAAGCGAGCATTTGTGACCTGGAACTTTCGAGCCAGATCGCCGTTTGCAAGCGCCCATAAGAGCGCCCGCGTGTCATCACGACTTGTGCCGAGGCCTGTGAGGCCGATCGGATCAAAGTGCGCGATGAACTGATCGTACCCGCGCGGTTTGGTGATGTGCATCGCACCCTCCTGTTCTGAAGGGAACCATAGCACTCATGGGGTGGTTGTAAACAAAAAGCCCCGAGCGGGGCTTTTTGTTTTTGATTAGGAGCGCTTCTTACCAACCTTGCGGCGCGAGACGATGAAGACGTTTGAGTACTTCTTCGGCGTGCGAGTCTTCTGACCCTTGCCGGTTGGCTTGCCCCACATGCTCTTAGCACGGCGCAAACCACGACCCTGACGTCCTTCACCACCGCCGTGTGGGTGATCTACCGGGTTCATGGCAGTACCGCGGACGGTAGGGCGGATACCCTTCCAGCGTGAGCGACCTGCCTTGCCGTACTTCACGAGGCGGCTGTTCTCATTGCCGACAGAGCCGATCGATGCCCAGCAGAGGTCTGAGACCTTGCGGATCTCGGTTGAAGGGAGCTTGATCTGTGCGTAGCCAGCGTCGTGTGCAACCACTTCAGCATAGTTACCTGCTGAACGTGCGAGACGTGCGCCTGCGCCGACCTTGAGCTCGATGTTGTAGATAAAGGTGCCTGAAGGAATGCGACCGAGTGGCATGCGGTTACCCACCTTGATCGGCGCGTCCTCAGCAACGACGAATGTGTCGCCGACCTTGAGGTCCTTCGGTGCAAGCACGTAGCGGCGCTCGCCATCAGCGAATACCACGCGAGCAATGAAGCCGGTGCGGTATGGATCGTACTCGATCGTCTCGACACGAGCTGGGATGCCCTTCTTGTTGTACGCGAAGTCGACAGCACGGAGGCGGCGCTTATGGCCACCGCCCTGGTGACGAGTCGTGATGCGGCCTGCGTTGTTGCGGCCTGCCTGGCGCTTCTTTGATGAGAGCAGGCTCTTCATCGGCTTGTCGCCCGAGAGAAGCTCCCGGTACGGCAAGGTCGTCATGTTGCGACGGCTGGCGGTTGTTGGCTTGTAGGTTTTCATATGCGTTATGCGAACTGAATGGTCTCGCCCTTCTTAAGGTAGACGTATGCCTTGTGACGGCGTGCGCGCGTACCTGTCCCGCGGCGGGTGCGGAGCGATACCTTCTTTGCAGGAAGATTCGCGATGCGCACCTGGCGCGGCGTAACGTTGTAGAACTTCTCAATTGCTGCAGCAACGTCGTGCTTGGTAGCGTCGCCCGGTACCTCAAAGACGTAGCAGCCGTTCTCGGTGCCGATAAGCGCCTTCTCGGAGAGCCATGGGCGCTTCAAGACGTGTGCGAGGCGGCCGTCATCCTTCTTTGCAACCGTTACGGTTGCCTTTCCTGGAGCGGCTTTAGCTGGTTTTCGTGAAAAGAGTGCCATAAGTCTGTAGGTTACTTCGCGATACGCGCGGTTAGTACCTTGAACGCCTCTGTAGGGTTCTCGATAACGAGGTACTTCTTAGTAACGAGGTCGACCGGGTTTAGGTTGCGCACCTCCTCTGAGACGTAGTTGCTCATGTTGCGGAGCGACTTCTCAGTTGTGGCGTTCTTTGAAGAAAGCGCGATCACGGCTGCGTTCTTACGCTTGGTGACGAGCTCCTTCTTGTCTGCCGCGGTTGCGATAGCAACGATAGCTGCCTTCGCGTCCTTGGTCTTTGGTGCGGTGAAGTTGAGGGAATCAACGAAGATTACCTCGCCGTCCTTGTGCTTCTTTGAAAGCACGGACATGAGCGCTGCTGCGCGCATCTTCTTATTGATCTTCACTGAGTAATCCTTCTCAGCGCGTGGGCCGTGCGTGACACCACCACCTACCCAGATCGGTGAGCGGCGTGAGCCATGACGAGCGCGGCCGGTACCCTTCTGCTTCCACGGCTTCTTGCCGCCGCCGCGAACTTCGCCGCGGAACTTGGTGTGTGCGACCGTTGGACGGGCGTTAGCCTGCATGCCAACGACCACCTGGTGCACGAGATCTGCGTTCCACTGCACGCCAAAGATCTCTGCAGGGAGCTGGATAGTGCCTCCCTCCTTTCCTTCCATGGTGTACATGGTTGCCTCAAGTGCGCTAAGCGCCTTCTTTGGAGCTGCCTCCTTCTTTGCTGCCGGCGCCTTTGCAGGTGCCTTCTTGGCTGCGGTCTTCTTTGCTGGTGTTTTTGCGGTTGCCATATACGTCAGGGTTATGCAGAAACGACCTCAAGGAGCGTGCCCTTTGCGCCTGGAACTGCTCCGGAAATAATGATCTCGCCTCGAGCTGGGTCGACATGGAGCACCTGGAGACCCTTCACGGTGACGCGGGTACCGCCCATGCGGCCTGCCATGCGAAGACCCTTCGCAACACGACCACCTGCGCGACCACCGCCACCGATAGAACCTGCTTCACGCTCAGAGTGCTTCTGACCGTGTGAACGGCGTCCGCCATGGAAGCCATGGCGCTTCACCACACCCTGGAAGCCCTTACCCTTGGTGTCTCCTGCGACCTCGACCGCGTCGCCTACAGCGAAGGTGTCGATGCCGATTTCAGAACCAACGGTAAAATCGCCCGCATTTTCAGTGCGGAACTCTTTGATAACTTTGTAGGCCTTACCCTTGGTGTGGCCAAGCTCTGCCTTGGTGACACGGGACTCTTTCTGCTCTTCATAGCCAACCTGGACTGCTGCGTAGCCGTCCTTTGAGTCGCTGGTCTTCACCTGAGTGACGACAAGCGGGCTGGTCTTAAGGATAGTACCGACCGCGACACGGCCGTCCTCTCCCCAGATCTGGGTCATGCGCTCTTTGCGTGCAAGGATGAATTTCATAAAAATAAAGCGCGCTAACAATAGCGCGGGCATTAAAAGCGTCCCGTACCATTGGTCCGCCCCGTACGGGAGGACATAGCGATAGGCGCACTGTACACTACCCTTCTTCTATACGCAAGAATGTGCATGCTACGCTATATACGTCAGGATGGGCGGAACCTGACGCAATGCACATCGGAGGGTGGCCCCTCCAAACCGTGGCAAGAGCCACAACGCCTAACATGAGCGAGGGTGACGAGGGAACAGCAGGCCCTCTCGTCCCCCGCCCAGTCCGGGTGGTCCGGCGCGAGCAGCGTACTATCGCTCGCGCCGGATTCCCTTTTATATACACAACAGGGGCCAGCTCCCTTGCGAAAGCTGGCCCTGAAGATTTTGATGCACGTGCGCCTCAGAATCCAGAGGTCGAGAAGAATGGACGACCTCCGGATATAGAACAGATCGAGGCGGAGCCGGTCCCGCGTCTTCGTCAGTCCCCGCTTCCGGCGAAGCTGGGCAATGCCAGCAATACCGGGCCGGACCATGAGGCGCTCGCAGAACCGCGGTTCTTGTCGTACAGACCGCTCGTAGTCGGCCACGGTAATCGGCCGTGGGCCAACTATGCTCATGTGCCCCAGCAGCACGTTCACCAGCTGCGGCAGCTCATCAATACGCGACGTGCGCAGGAACTTTCCTACATTGGTGACACGCGGGTCGGTGTGGGACGAGCGCACAGGTGCGTCGCTCGCGCCCACGTACATCGTCCGCAGCTTCACGATGGTGAAGACCCTGCCTTTGTACCCCACGCGCTTTTGGAAGAAGAGCGCGGGGCCGGGCGAAGTGGCGCGGACAATGCAACCAAAAGCCAGCACGAGCACCGCTGCAGGAATGAGAAGCAGCAATGCGAACGTAAGATCAAAGATCCGTTTTACCATCACCGCCTCCTTTCGTTGCTAGGGGTGAATGCCAAAAGCCTATACCCGTCTTCATAAAAAGCAAACGGAAGAGGGCGCCCCAGCAACAAGCTTAGGGCGCCCTTTCTCTGTACGGACCTGGAACTCGGACCGGTTACTTGACCGGCTGTCGACCGTGCACGATCCAGAGATACTTCTGGTAGTCGTCGCCGATGATCCGAGCCGCGGTCTCATAGGCCATATCGCGTGCGCGGTAGGCCATCAGGCAGGAGAAGATCTCGTCCAGCTTCTCCGGCAGGCCGGAAAAGGAGTGCAGGTACTCCACGCCGCGAACGGCGCCGCCGTACCTTTCGTACTGGTGATTCGCACTCTCCATGCTGGTCGTATGGCCCGGATTCTGAGCCAGCCGGAACGCCTTCTCGACCGCCTTTTCGAAGCGACCCTGGGACCGATCGAGTTCGACCGGCAGCGCGCCCAGCTGGAGCGTGTAGATGGGCTGACCCTCCTTGTCGGTGACAGCGAAATAGCCGCCGATCAGCCCCTTCCGTTCCAGTTCTTCACGCTTCCCGCTCGCGTCGATCAGCTCCTCGAGGAACGTGTTTGCGACATTTCGCAGGCTCTGGACGGATCCCATCCAGTTTTCGTTTCGGATATCATCCTCGGTCAACATCTTTGAGCCCTCCTTGTGCTCCGCGCGCACAATACAATACGTTTGATAAAAAGCAAAACCGCCCCATCTCTGGAGCGGTTTTGCTTAGGGGTATTCCCTTAGATCATCTTCACGTCAATCGTCACGCCGGACGGAAGGGAGAGGTTCGTAAGAGCCTCAATTACCTTTGGATTCGGCGAAATGATGTCGATCAGACGCTTGTGGATGCGCATTTCAAACTGCTCGCGTGCGTCCTTGTGAACGAACGTTGAGCGGTTCACGGTCCAACGCTTGATCTCAGTCGGTAGTGGTACCGGACCAACAATCTTTGCGTCGAAACGATTTGCGGTGTCCATGATCTGCTTGACCGAGAGGTCAAGGATCTTGTGCTCGTAGGCACGCACACGGATGCGAAGCTTGGGCTCCCCGGCCGGTGCGGCCTCCTTCTTCGTAGCCTTCTTCGCTGTGGTTGCCATACGAGTAAGAAGTTACGAGGTTAGGCGACGATCTTAGTGACCACGCCCGCACCTACGGTCTTGCCACCCTCACGAACTGAGAAGCGGAAGTTGTCCTCAAGCGCGATAGGCGCAGTGAGCTTAACCTTGAAGGTTACCGTGTCGCCTGGCATAACCATCTCCTTTCCTTCTGGAAGGGTTACCTCACCAGTCACGTCGGTTGTACGAACGTAGAACTGTGGCTTGTAGCCTGAGAAGAACGGCGTGTGACGGCCACCCTCGTCCTTAGAAAGGACGTATACCTCAGCCTCAAACTCAGTGTGAGGAGTGATGGAACCTGGCTTCACAAGCACCTGACCGCGGTGCACGTCCTCCTTCTTCGTACCGCGAAGAAGGATACCTGCGTTGTCGCCGGCCATACCCTCCTGAAGCTGCTTGTTGAACATTTCAATACCGGTGACGGTGGTCTTGGTGGTGTCCTTGAGACCAACGATCTCAACTTCCTCGCCAACCTTGATCACACCGCGCTCGATGCGGCCGGTGATAACGGTACCGCGACCTTCAATTGAGAAGATGTCCTCGATCGGCATGAGGAACGGCTTATCAAGCTCGCGCTCTGGCTGCTCGAAGTAGGTGTCCATCGTGTCGACGAGCTCCTTAACCTTAAGTGCCCACTCGTCATCTGCTGAGGTCGCCTCGAGTGCCTTAAGGCCTGAGCCCTTGATAACTGGGGTAGCTGCGCCGTCAAAGCCCTGCTTGGTGAGGAGCTCACGGATTTCCTCTTCAACGAGGTCAACCATGTCCTTGTCCTCCACCATATCTACCTTGTTGAGGAAGATGATGAGCTTTGGCACACCAACCTGCTTTGCAAGAAGGATGTGCTCGCGGGTCTGAGGCATTGCGCCGTCAGTTGCCGCAACCACGAGTACCGCGCCGTCCATCTGGGCAGCACCGGTGATCATGTTCTTGATGTAGTCAGCGTGACCTGGAGCGTCGATGTGCGCGTAGTGGCGGTTCGGGCTCTCGTACTCTGAGTGGTGGAGCGCAATGGTAATACCACGCGCCTTTTCCTCAGGAGCGTTGTCGATGTTCTCAACCTTCTCCACACGAGCCTTGTAGCCCTTGTCTGAGTTGAGGTTAAGAACGTTGAGAATTGACGCGGTGAGCGTCGTCTTGCCGTGGTCAACGTGGCCGATAGTGCCCACGTTCATGTGCGGCTTGCTGCGATCGAATGCATCTGCCATACGTTCTAAAAAATTACTGGTAGCTAAGTTATAACTTTGCCGCCGCGCCTGCCTGCTTCTAGGAAGGCAGGCGACCAAGGCGTGAGACGGAATACCCGCGCAGCGCCTTTCACCAGTTCCGTATGGGAACATCGAAAAGAGCGCCGTATTTCGCGTTAAAGCTAAAGGTACACGCCGAAACTTGTTAGGTCAAGAACTAGCGCGGCATGACTGCGTAGCGGCAGGTCGTGGTGCCCACAGTATGCTTCACGTCATAGGTAAGACCCCCTGCAGTGAAGCTTGTTGGACCGGTCGACGCAAAGGTTGCGCGGTCTATTTCACGCAATGCCTCGATCTTCGTGGCCTGGAAGCGCGGCGTATCCCATATTTGCTGCAAATAGAGCACCTTAGAGTCTCCATAGAAGGCGTAATTGCCTATACCGCTGCAATCAGCTACCACTTGCGGGTCCTGATGCTCGATGCGGTCTGTGAGGCGCACAAAGCTCTCCCCCTTTGCGCCCGGGATCTTTACGGTCGAAGTGCCCATAACCGAACGGAAATAGACATCATCACCGTCAACAAAGGCCCAGTCATCAACGGCAACCGCAGTTTCTGGAAGATCAAGTCCCTTCACGGTCTCGGTCTTGAGGCCTGTATCTGGCAACTCAAACCGTGGCTTTGAGATAAGGATCCACGCGAGGAACGCTACAACCGCGATAACGGTGATGCCGATAAGAATCTTAGGAAGGTGCTCGTTGGTCATGAGCCGTACGATACCATATCTGGGTGAAGGAATTAAAAAGAGGCCCGCCTCCGGGAGGAGACGGGCTCTGGAAAGATCTGAGTTGCGAGCAGCGGTCAGGGTTCCGTGATCACCACCTGGGGTCTTGCGAGGGAAAGCCCCCTCAAGAATCCGGGCAGTGCCTGGTAGGTCTCCTGAAATTGCGGGCCCCTGAGGACCGCGCGCAGCATGCCGCGCTCGACCATGAGGTCAAGACCGCGCTTCAGCTGTTCCGGGGTGTAATAGACCCAGGGAACATTGCTCCCCCTGGACTCGTACGTCGTTTCCGGTTCCTTCCTCTTCAGGGGAAAGATACCGAACAGCTTTCTGGGCGGAGCCGGTTCCGGCTGACGGCTGGTGTAGCCGTCATTGCCGTAGCCGCGTTCTGCAGCCCAGGCGAAGTAGATCTCCGCATCCTGCTCCTGACTCTGCAGAAGCTCGGCATAGGTGATCTCCCTCCACGTCTTGCCCTCCGATTCCCGGCACAACCAGAAAAAGCGGCCGGCGGCGATGTTGATCAGTTGGCGCCGCCTCTGTTCGTTGGGATGGACGGGGCCGTACGTGTCCCAGTGGTAGCTGAGCACGCGTCTTACCTCGTCAAAACCCAGAACACTCGAAAGCGGCGGCAAGCTTACAGCAGAATAATCAGCGTCATACATCAGAGCACCTCACACGTTTGCTTTTCCAAAGGCCGGACAATGAGAATAACATATAAATTATTTAAGTCAAAATAGAAAACCGCTCAGCTGAGCGGTTTTCTAAGAAAGAGACCTGCAAATTGCTACAACATGAAGAGGCTATCGAACTGGCCACGGAAGCCTTCGGACTCTGCAGTCGACTCCTCCTGAATTCCTTTCTTAACCACGAGCCCGCCTTGCTCCTCAAATACGCCGTACTCGTCCCCCGCTCCTGCCCACCAGCACAGCGCTCCTGAGACCTGGCTTTCCTGAAACTGCTCGCTAGATAACTCGCTACAAGAGCCGAGCGAGGTGCCCAGATCGCTCCGATTGCCGTTCGCCACTACGAATACCCTTGTTACCGGCGCTCCAAATTCATCCTCCCCTTCCTCGGCGAACTCCCATGAGATTGTCGGCGTTGCTGCCGTCTCTGACTCTCGTACAGCCGTATCGAGGGTCGGCACTTCCTTCTGCGAGAGCGCAAACAGCACCAGAAGCACGAGGACGGCGACACCGAGAATGCTAAGAATAATCGAGTTCTTCATATACCTATAAGCATAGAACACAAAACCGCCCTTATGGGCGGCTTTGTGTATAGCGCACTCGTGCGTGGAATTACTTGCGCGCTGCAATAATCTCCTGCGCAACGTTGCTTGGCACAACTTCGTAGTGATCGAATTCCATGGTCATGGAACCGCGACCTTCGGTCATAGAACGAAGCGTGGTGGTGTAGCCGAACATTTCTGAGAGCGGTACCTTGGCATTTACTACCTTGTTCATACCGCGCTCCTCCATGCCCTCAATAGCACCGCGCTTTCCTGAGAGCGAACCGGTAACGTCACCCATGAACTGTTCTGGGACAACGACCTCAACCCTCATGATCGGCTCGAGAATAACCGGCTTAGCCTTCTGAGCGGCTTCCTGGAACGCCATAGATGCGGCGATCTTGAAGGCGATTTCAGATGAGTCCACATCATGGTACGAACCGTCGTAGAGGTCGATAGACACATCGACGATCGGATAGCCTGCGAGAATACCGCGTGAGAGCGATTCGCGCATGCCCTTTTCAACCGCAGGGATGTACTCGCCTGGGATAACACCTCCCTTGATGTTGTTGATGAACTCGAAGTGCTCTTCGCGCGTAACGTTCTTCGGAATCTTAGCTTCAGGATCAAGCGGCTCAAGATGCTTCATCTTGATCTTCACGTGGCCGTACTGACCCTTACCACCAGTCTGCTTGATGTACTTACCCTCAGCATCTGCTGAGCCAAGGATGGTCTCGCGGTATGCCACCTGCGGCTTACCAACGTTTGCGACCACGTTGAACTCGCGCTTCATGCGGTCAACGAGAATCTCAAGGTGGAGCTCACCCATACCAGCGATAATGGTCTCCATCGTCTCTTCGTCAGAGGAAACCTTGAAGGTTGGATCCTCGTCAGAGAGCTTGCGGAGTGCAAGACCCATCTTCTCCTGGTCTGCCTTAGTAGCAGGCTCAATGCGAAGCGATACCACTGGCTCTGGGAACTTGATGGTCTCAAGGATCATCGGATTGTTCTCATCACAGAGCGTGTGCGAGGTCTTGGTGTCCTTAAGACCCACCATAGCGGCGATCTCACCGGCAAATACCTGCTCCACTTCCTCGCGCTTGTCTGCCTGGAGGCGCACGATACGGCCAACGCGCTCCTTGGTGCCCGTGTTTGCGTTGTATACGTACGAACCTGCCGTCACTGAACCGGCATACACACGGAAGAAGGTAAGCGCTCCCACGAATGGGTCGGTCTGAAGCTTGAAGGCAAGCGCTGTAAACGGTTCAGAGTCTGATGCTGGGCGCTCAATCTCCTCGCCTGTCTTCGGATTAATACCCTTCACTGGAGGAAGGTCGAGCGGTGATGGAAGGTAATCAACAACCGCATCAAGCACGAGCTGCACGCCCTTGTTCTTGAGTGCTGAACCAGTGTAGACCGGGAAGATCTCGTTATTGATCACTGCCTTGCGGAGTGTTTTCTTAAGATCCTCAAGTGATGGTTCGTTGCCTTCGAAGTAAGCGCTCATCATCGCGTCATCGTGTTCAACGATGCGCTCGATAAGCTCTGCGCGGCGCTCCTTCGCCTCCTCCATGAGGTTGGCAGGTACTTCGCCTGGGATTACTTCATCACCCATCTTGCCTGCGAAGGTGTATGACTTCATTTCAAGGAGATCAACGACGCCCTCGAAGTCGCCTTCTGCGCCGATAGGAATCTGCATGCGCACTGCCTTCTTTGAAAGGCGGTCAAGAATCGACTTGTAGGAGTCCTCGAATGATGCGCCGGTGCGATCGAGCTTGTTGATGAAACAGATGCGCGGCACATTTGCCTCGTCTGCGTAGCGCCAGTTGGTTTCTGACTGCGGTTCAACGCCGGCAACGCCGTCGAACACGACGACTGCGCCGTCAAGGACGCGCATAGAACGCTTCACCTCGGCGGTGAAGTCGATGTGTCCTGGTG
>DATMJP010000060.1:0-16226 GCA_035553815.1 Minisyncoccota bacterium | reverse complement strand
GACATCGTCTTCTACGTGCGGGAACTCCTTCAAGATCTCGCTGTAGGTAATGTAGCCGCGCTCCTTACCTTTTAGGATAAGGCGCTCTGCCTTGTCGCCCTTCTCTGCTTGCGCCTTTGCCTTTGCGCCTTTGGCTGCAGTGCGTACTACCGCCATAGTGCGAGCGGTCTTTGATACTTTCTTTGCAGCAGTCTTCTTCACTGTCTTTGCAACAGCTTTCTTGACTGGCTTCTTTGCGGCAACTTTCTTTTTTACGACCTTCTTTGGAGCCGTCTTCTTTGCCGCTACTTTCTTGGAAACAGTTTTTTTAGCCTTCTTTACAGGCTTCTTTGAAGTAGGCATGGAATAAAAATGGGTGAAAGAGAAATGAAGAACGTTTACAAGATAGCAAGACGTGCTGAGAGCTTTTTGCAGACAGTAGTCAGCTCTTCTATTTCCTGCGTGTTCCGTGCCGCTTCGGCAAGGCGCAGGCGCATGGTTGCATCTTTGAGTTGTTCATTGAGCACCTGGTGCTCAAACGCACGTATAAGATCGTCTGCTGCGTGTTCTGTTGGCGACTCCCCGAAGGCAAGTCCGGCCTCAAAAAGGGCGCGCTCGGTAGGGAGTACCTCCGGAAGCGCTGCTCCAGTAATACGATTATACTCTTCCGTCAAGCGTTTCGCAATGGCTAAATCCGGATACGTAACGATAACGGCGTGCAATAGGGCGGCGCGCTGATCTCTAGGCGTCATAGGTGTAGACGATTCAGGCACAGGTTTCTGTGCGGAGACCGGCTCGGCTGGAGCTGATTTTGGAAGCCCTGCCTTGATTGCTTCTGGGGTGAGGCCGAGGCTGCGGGCGATAACGCCGACAAAGTACTCGCGCTCCATCGCACTTGGTATTGCTGCGACAAGGGGTAGTATGGTTTTTTCCACGGCAAGGACAAGCTTGTGGCTATCAGTCTCGATTGCCGCAAGCACGCTCAAAAAGAACTCGACTATGGACTCCGCATCTTTAACGAGGCGCGTAAATTCTTTAGCGTCCTCATTCGCAATATCAGCAGGATCCTTCCCTTGCGGAAGGCGGACTGCCTTGACGCGCATCCCAGAAGCCAAAGCAGCGTGTGCAGAGCGAGCGCTTGCAGCAAGTCCTGCCCTATCCGCATCGAGCGCAAGCATGAGGTTGTCTGCATAGCGTTTTATAAGTGCGATGTGCTGAGTTGAAAGCGCGGTGCCAGAAAGCGCGATGGTATTAGCAAACCCTATCTGGTGCAGAAGGATCAGATCAAACTGCCCCTCTACAAGTACTGCAAACCCGCGCGTACGGATAGCATCTTTGGCGCGGTCCATGCCAAAGAGAATCTCGGATTTTTTAAAGAGCTCGGTTTCCGGACTGTTTAAGTACTTTGCCTGATCATTTGGATCAAGCGAGCGGCCGGTAAACGCAACTGTACGGCCTGCGCTATCTCTAATGGGAAACATGAGGCGGTTGCGGAAGCGGTCGTAGTAGGTGCCCCGCTTCTCGTCAGCCTCCTTGATAAGACCGGCTGCTTCAAGCTCCTTAGTCGAGAATCCATGTGCCGTGAGCTCTTCAAGCAGCGTACGCCATGCGTCAGGCGCATAGCCGAGTCCCCAGGCCTGGATTGTCTCAGGGGTAAGTCCGCGTTTAAGCGCATACTCATAGGCCTTCGTTCCCGGCGCAAGATTTTTGATAAAGAGCTGCTCGGCGCGCGCCATTGCATCGCGCAACCTGTCGAGCTTCCCTGTGTCTTGCCTGCTGCCCCTTTCGTACACGACTTCAACACCTGCTTTCTCTGCAAGGATTTTGAGCGCGCCCTTGAAATCAACACCCTCCATCTTCTCGATGAATGTGAAGATATCGCCACCTTGCGATGTAGAGAAGCAGTAGTAGGAGTTGCGCTCTACATTCACAAAGAATGAAGGGGTCTTCTCTTTCGTAAACGGCGAGAGCCCGCGCATGTAGCGGCCAGCTTTTTGAAGCTTCACATAGGGAGCGACGACGTCGACTATGGAGAGCTTTGCTTTGACTTTCTCTACGGTGTCTGACATTGGCTTTAGTGTACCGCTTTCCCTTGAATCCTGCGCTAATTGACATGCTGGTAAGAATGTATTTGACTGTAGCCGGCACTGTATGGAGGCTCACATGAGCTTGAACGGCACAGGGAAAGTCGGCTCCCTCGAACTGACCGACTACGAGAAGAACCTGCTGCGCAGGCACGGAATCACGCAGGTAAGCCAGCTTGCCGCAATGACAGCGGCACAGCTGCTCGCCCTCCCTGACGTGGGGCCTGACAAGGTGAGGCGTTTCGCAAGAGCGCTTCGCAAGAGCGGGCAGCAGCTCGCCACATAATTGTCTGTACTGCTATGGGCCGCGCCTTGGGGAAACCTCTGGCGCGGCCTTGCTGCATATAAGAAAAGAACCCGCGCGGGGCGGGTTCTTTTCTTATATGAGATGCTTACGCTGCTTCAGCGAGCGCACGCGCCTCTTCTGCTTCCTCCGCTTCGCGGCGGAGCTTTGCACGACGAACCTGAAGTTCATCAATTGCCGCGCGCTTCTTGCTGCCTGCAAAGCCGGTGCCGGCTGGAATGAGGCGGCCAAGAATCACGTTCTCCTTGAGACCGCGGAGCGTATCAACGCTACCCTTAAGTGCTGCATTGATGAGAATCTTTGTAGTCTGCTCGAAGGATGCAGCTGAGAGGAACGAACGGCGCGAAAGCGCAGATTCCTTGATACCAAGGACCATTTCGCGGGCCTTTGGCGCAATCTTGTTTTCAGCATCCATCGTCTTCACCGCCTCGTCGAACTCCCACTGCTCTACCACGTCGCCAACTGAGTAGTCTGCGTCGCCAGCGTCAGTGATCTTCACGCGAGAGAACATCTGCTTCACAACCACCTCAAGGTGCTTGCGAGACACGGATGCACCCTGGAGTTCGTAGATCTTAGAGGTCTCGGCAATGATGTACTCCTGCACCGCTGCGCGGCCGGCGTACTCGAAGAGCTCATCAAGATCAGCAGAACCGTCAGAAAGGAACTGGCCCTTCACGACAGCGTCTCCTGCCTTTACAAGTGGCATACGTGGGAATGTTGCGCTGTACTCAATGGCAGCACCATTCTTCTTGCCCTGCCCTGCCTCAGGCGCAACAACGATGACGTTCTCACGACCCTCTTCCCTGATTTCAACGACCATACCATCGGTCTTTGAGATGAGTGCTGGGTTCTTTGGAGAACGCTTCTCGAAGACTTCCTCAACACGTGGAAGACCCTGGGTGATGTCGCCGCCCACAGACGCGGTACCACCGGCGTGGAAGGTACGCATCGTAAGCTGGGTTCCCGGCTCGCCGATTGCCTGTGCGGCAACCGTACCGACTGCCTCACCAAGATCAACTGGCTGCTGGGTAGTGAGGTCCATACCGTAACAGGTGCCGCAGATACCGTAGCGGGTTTCGCAGGACATTGCCGAGCGAACCATGACCGCCTCAACTGCTGATTCAGCAATTGCCTGCGCGTCTGCTGTCTGTAGATAGTGACCCTTCTTGAAGAGCGTTGTCTCACCGCTCACTACATCACCAGCCAATGTGCGGCCACGAATCGCTTCTGCGAAATCAATGCGGATGCCCGATGCTGAGATGCGTGAGATGCTGATGCCGCGCTTCGTACCACAGTTCTCCTCAGTAATGATTGAGTCCTGTGCGACGTCGAACAGACGGCGCGTGAGGTAGCCTGCGCGTGCGGTACCGAGCGCGGTGTCAGTAAGACCCTTACGCGCGCCGTGGGTACTCATGAAGTACTCGACCGGATTAAGTCCCTCAGTCATCGATGACACGATCGGCACTTCAATAGTCTCGCCGGCCGTATTCTGGATGAGGCCCTTCATACCGGCCATCTGTGTAAGGTTGCCGAGCGTACCGCGGGCGCCAGAGCGCACCATGTCATGGACTGATCCAGCAGGATCAAGCTGCTCCTCAACCACTTTTTCAACTTCGGTCTTAGCAGCGTGCCAAGTCTCAATTACCATGCGGCGCTTCTCATCTGCTGAGAGGAGACCATCGCGGTAGTTGTTCTCAATCTGCGCAATCTTTGCGCGCGTTGCTGAGATAATTGTTTCCTTAGCTTCTGGCACGGACACGTCGTCAATTGACCACGATACGCCAGACTTAGTTGCGTACTCGAAGCCGAAGCGCTTCACCTTGTTCACGATGCCTGGCACCGCATCAAGGCCGTAGCGGATCATACAGTCATGCATGATGCCTGCGAGCACCTTCTTGGTGATTGCATCATTCACGAATGGATAGTCAGCAGGAAGCACAGTGTTGAAGAGAAGGCGGCCAACGGTCGTCTCAAAGAGTTCGCCGTTGAACTGCTTGTACTTCTCCTTATCGGTACGCGGAAGGATCTTCACCATCGCGCGAAGATCAATTGCACCGTACTCGTGTGCGAGGATCGCTGAGTTTGGAGAATCGAAGTGCGTGCCCTCGCCCTTTGCGCCTGCAACTGCCTTGGTGAGCCAGTACGTACCAAGCACGATATCAAGAGGCTTCTGAGTCATGACGATCATTTCGCCTGAACCTGGCTTCAAGATGTTCTTGTTCGCACTCATCACGTTCTTAGCCTCCCACTGTGCCTCCTCTGAAAGCGGCACGTGGATTGCCATCTGGTCGCCGTCGAAGTCTGCATTGAAGGCAGGACATACGAGCGGGTGAAGCTGGATAGCATCGCCTTCAATAAGACGAGGACGGAATGCCTGAATACCCTGGCGATGGAGCGTTGGTGCGCGGTTAAGGAGCACGTACTTGCCCTGGATCGCCTCTTCAAGGATCTCCCACACCTCAGCAACACCGTCTTCAATGAGACGACCTGCGCCACGGATGTTGAAGGCAAGTTCGCGACTTAGAAGTCCTGCAATAACGAATGGGCGGAAGAGCTCAAGCGCCATGTGCTTTGGAAGACCACACTCATCGAGCTCGAGATCCGGACCAACCACGATCACGGAGCGGCCTGAGTAGTCCACGCGCTTACCGAGGAGGTTCTGGCGGAAATACCCCTGCTTACCCTTTAGATAGTCTGCAAGAGACTTGAGCGGACGGCGCTGTGCGGGCGTGAGTGCGCCTGCGTTTGCGCCTGATTTCCTGATTGAGTTGTCGAGCATCGCGTCAACCGCCTCCTGAAGAATGCGCTTCTCGTTGCGGAGAATAACCTCCGG
This sequence comes from Minisyncoccota bacterium, assembly GCA_035553815.1. Lineage (GTDB taxonomy): Bacteria > Patescibacteriota > Minisyncoccia > Phycocordibacterales > Phycocordibacteraceae > C7867-001. The sequence goes on along the minus strand of DATMJP010000060.1, from coordinate 11,026 downwards.
CGCATGAATATCAAGAAGCTTCCTCAAGCGGTTGTTGCGGTTGATGACGCGGCGGTAGAGATCGTTAAGATCCGATGTCGCATGACGACCACCCTCAAGCGCAACCATAGGACGGAGCGCTGGCGGGATAACCGGGATCTTCGTGAGGAACATCCACTCAGGACGTACGTTCGCGGCGATCATGTTTGAGATGAGCGAGATACGCTTTGCAAGCTTCTCGCGCTCAGCCTGGCCTGCAGAGCCGTAACGCTCTTCGAGCTTCGTCTTGAGCTCATCGAGCTTAAGACCGCGGAAGAGGTCGTAGATAGCTTCTGCGCCAATACGTGCCTCAAACAAAGTGCCGTACTTCACTGAATAGCGGTGGTAGGTTACTTCGTCGAACACGCGACCGACAACGATAGAGTCGATCTCCTGCTTGGCAAGCGTCATGCGCTCCTTAAGCGCTTCGCGCTGCTTGTCGTCGTTCAGTTCCTTGAACTTGGTCTTGTACTCGCTCTCAAGCTCGTTCAAGAGGCGCTTCTTCACGTCCTCATTCACCTTCGTGGTGATGTAGCCGGCGAAGTAGATAACCTTCTCAAGGTCTGCTGCAGGCACGCCAAGGAGGAGCGCCATGCGGCTTGGCATAGAGCGCAGGAACCAGATGTGCGCTACCGGAGTAACAAGCTCGATGTGGCCCATGCGCTCGCGGCGAACGATGGAGCGCGTGATCTCGACGCCACACTTGTCACACACAATGCCCTTGTAACGAATGCCCTTGTACTTGCCGCAGTAACACTCGTAGTCCTTCTCAGGACCGAAGATCTTTTCATCGAAAAGACCGTGCTTCTCAGAGCGCTGGGTGCGGTAGTTGATAGTCTCCGGCTTGGTAATCTCGCCGCGTGACCATTCAAGAATGCGCTCAGGGGACGCGAGGGAAAGACGGAGTGCGTTCCAGTCTCGTGCGTGCGGTCCAGCCTGACGCTTTCCGGTGCTGTTTGGTGTAGCCATAGGAATGATGGGTTAGAGACTGGCGCTTACGCGTCCATGTCGTAATCGCGCGCGAGCGGCTCGATGTCGAGCGCAAGACCGCGGATCTGGTTGGTAAGTACGGAGAATGAAGCTGGGGTACCTGCATGCGATACCGGCTCACCCTTCACGATTGCATCGAAGGTCGCAGAGCGGCCCTGGATATCATCAGACTTGATGGTGAGCATTTCGCGAAGCGTGTATGCAGCACCATAGCCAAGAAGGGCCCAGACTTCCATTTCACCAAAGCGCTGACCACCGTTCTGTGCCTTACCACCGAGCGGCTGCTGCGTGATGAGTGAGTATGGACCGATCGAACGCATGTGGATCTTGTCCTCCACCATGTGATGCAGTTTCAAGATGTACATGTAACCCACGGATACTGGCTGCGCCATTGCTTCACCAGTGCGGCCGTCAAAGAGCTGCATCTTGCCTGAGCGGTCAAAGCCGGCAAGCTCAAGCTCATTGCGGATCTCATCAGCTGATGCACCTGCAAATGGAGGCACCACTGCCTGATAGTTGAGCGCATTAGCGGCAAGGCCAAGGTGCATCTCAAGAATCTGACCAAGGTTCATACGGCTTGGAACGCCGAGCGGGGTGAGAATGATATCTACCGGGTTGCCGTCCTTGTCGTATGGCATGTCTTCTACCGGAAGCACGCGAGAGATAACACCCTTGTTACCGTGACGGCCAGCGAGCTTGTCGCCCACTGATACGTTACGAACCTGAGCAACAGTAACGACAATCTTCTTGATGATACCGCTCTCGAGCTGATCGCCCTTCTCGCGACTGAAGACGCGCACACCGATGACACTGCCGCGCTTGCCGCCTTCCATGCGAAGCGAGGTATCCTTCACATCCTTCGCCTTGTCGCCGAAGATCGAGCGAAGAAGGCGCTCTTCTGGCGTGAGCTGGGTCTCGCCCTTAGGCGTTACCTTACCGACGAGAATGTCGCCGGGACGTACTTCTGCACCAATGCGGATAACACCCTCCTCATCAAGGTTCTTCAAACGAAGTTCGCCGACGTTAGGAATGTCGTGCGTGGTAACCTCGGCGCCGAGCTTGGTGTCGCGTACGGCACACTCGAAGTCTTCAATGTGAATGGTGGTGAACTTGGAGTTCTCCACAAGGCGCTCCGATACGATGATCGCGTCCTCGTAGTTAGCACCGCTCCAGCTCATGAAGGCAACGCGTACGTTCTGACCGAGTGCCATCTGACCCTGATCGGTTGATGAGTTGTCTGCAAGCACATCACCCTTCTTAACCTTGTCGCCCATATGAACAGACGGACGCTGCATGAATGCAGAGTTCTGGTTGGTCTGGGTAAGGCCTTGGAGCTTGTACTCCTTCTTCTTGCCTTCCTTGTTCTCAACAACAATCCGGCGTGCGTCGACGTAGGTTACTTCACCTGCCTCCTGTGCAAGCACCAGGCGTCCGGTGTTGCGTGCTGCGTGTGATTCGATGCCTGTTGCAACAAGCGGAGCCTCGGGAACGAGGACCGGTGTTGCCTGCTTCTGCATGTTTGAACCCATGAGCGCGCGGTTCGCGTCGTCATGGTCAACGAACGGAATCATCGCAGTAGCGGCTGAGAACATCTGGTAGGTCGATGCGTCAATAAGATCGATCTCGTTACGTGAGACAACTGCAGGCTCGCCGCCACGGCGCACCTCAATCGCATCAGGAACAATACGCTTCTTATCGTCGAGCGGAGTCGCACCATGGGCAATGGTGTGTCCTTCTTCCTCAAGGGCATTGAGGTAAACGACCTCTTCGGTCACAACGCCATTCTTTACTACTGCGTACGGAGTCTCGATGACACCGAACTCGTTCGTGCGCGCGTGAAGCGCAAGGCGGAGGATAAGGCCGATGTTCTGGCCTTCAGGCGTGTGGATTGGACAGAGGCGGCCATAGTGAGATGGGTGCACGTCGCGAACCTCGAAGCCTGCACGCTCGCGGGTGAGACCACCCGGGCCAAGTGCGGAGAGTGTGCGCATGTTCTCAAGCTCAGCAAGAATGTTCTGCTGATCCATGAACTGCGACAACTGGTTTGCGGTGAAGAACTCGCGAACCGATGCCTGGAATGGGCGTGGGTTGATGAAGGCCATCGGGAGCGACGTCTCAGACTCGATCGTCGACATGCGGTCCTGAATGTTGCGCTTCATGCGCGACATGCCGACGCGCATGCGGGCCTGGAGCAATTCACCGACGAAGCGGACGCGACGGAAGCCGAGGTGATCGATGTCATCGGGTACCGCATTCGGATCCTGGTTCATGCGCGCGATTTCGCCAACGATCTTAGTGAGATCGTCGAGCGTGAGCGTGCGTGCCTCAAGTGCCTTGCCGTCGAGCTTACCGCCAAAGCGCTGGTTCAAGCGGTAGCGGCCGACCTTCGAAAGGTCGTAGCGCTCTGGGGTGAAGAGTGCGTTGACGTACTGCTTTGCATTCTCTGGCGTTGCAAGATCACCATCGCGCATGCGGCGGTGAATCTCAACATATGCCTCCTCGATTGAGTTAGTGGTGTCGTGCTGAAGGGTAGCGTTAATAGCCGCAGTTGCAGCTGCGTCTCCTTCAAAGCGACCGAGTACCGCCTCGCGACTGCCTGCACCAAAGATGGTGAGGAGATTCGTGACCGGGAACTTGCGCTTGCGGTCGATCTTTACATAGATTGCGCCATCCGCTTCTGAATCGATCTCGATCCAGACACCACGTGATGGGATGATCTTTGCGCCAAAGTAGTTCTTGCCCTTAGTCTCTTCAGCGATAAAGAATGCGCCGAAGGAGCGAGCAAGCTGAGGCACGATTGCGCGCTCAACTCCTGAAACGATGAACGAGCCGTGCGGCGTCATCATCGGAATATCCGCAAGGAAAATCTCCTGCGTCTTCTCGGTGCCAAGCGTCTTATTTAGAAGTGTGACAGAAACCTTAAGGGGCACTTCGTACGTACGCATGTTCTCACGTGCGTACTCCTCGTCTCCCTTAGGATCGCCTATTTCAAAACCGTCGATGCGGAGTTCGAACTTTTTGCCTGAGTAATCTGGGATCGGTGAGAACTCTTTGAAGAGTTCCATAAATCCGTCCTTTAAAAGCCAGTTGAACGATTCCCGCTGGTGCCCTACCAGGTCTGGGAACGCGACGCGCGGCGGCTGGAATGCCGCAAACGTCTTCTGCGTGAGCGCTTTATTGGTACGCATGTAGTTCGCGATTATGGTGTCCTAGGAAACGCGAAATGGGCTCGTACACGCCGAGCCGCGTCCCGTTTCCCGGACGCTTCTTAAATAAACCTATGTTTTCTGCCGCCAGAGTGCCCCCACCACTCAATCTTTTCTGGTTAGCCCTAGTCTATACCTCAAAGGATGGAGCGTCAATGAGATGTGTGAATAGGCTATGAACGCTTCTTCCGCTTCGCGCTCGCCTTCGTACGCCACGCATCGATTAGTGCATGGTTTCCGGTCTGGAGGACCTTCGGCACCTTGTATGTCTTCCCCTCCCACGCTATGGCTTCAGGACGGGTATATATTTCGCGAGATGCAACGCGTCGCTCTTCCACTGATTCGTCCTTTCCTAAAACACCTGGAAGCCTGCGCGTGACCGCATCCACGATTGCCATAGAAGGCACTTCGCCTCCTGTATAAATTGCTTCGCCGACCGAGTACGTGTGGAGCTTGCCGAACGTCTTTGCGATCTTTTTTGCACGATCATCAATGCCTTCGTAGCGACCACACACGAGCACGATGTCGTCATACGCAGCAAGCTTGTCTGCCTCTTTGTTATCAAATGCCTTTGCGTCAGGCGTAAACCACACGATCGCAATCTTCCCCTTGCGGCGCAGCAGCGACTTCTTTATCGCCTTCGCTACCGGGAGCGCGGTCATAACCATGCCCGGTCCTCCCCCGTACGGACGCTCATCTACCTTGCCCCACTTATTGGTGACGAAGTCGCGCGGATTTTGATAGTCGACCATAATCTTCTTCTCTGCGCGTGCGCGTCCAAGAATCGACGCTGAGAGGTATGCGTCGCATGCTTCAGGGAAAAGAGTTATGAGATGGAATCTAAGCATGGGTGTTTAGAAAATGGCGCTCGAGGCGCCATTTTCATTATCCGAGTTCTTCTACCGCCTCGTCGACCGTGCGCGTCTCTTCGCGCTTGCCGCCGGCAGGTTCGTTGATCTTCAAATTAACGCGGGCATTGTGCTTCATGCCAACAACGCGAAGAAGGGTGCGAAGGGCCTTGGCGATATTGCCATCGCGTCCGATGATTTTGCCCATGTCCTCTGCTGAGACGGTAAGGGTAAGCAGTACACCCATCTCGTCTACGGAGCGTGTGATTACTACCTGGTCTGGATGGTCTACGAGTGCTTTAACGACGTACTCAAGGAAAGCGTGGTCTTGGTCTTGCATAGCGGGATAGTAGGAATTCGGGAATAAAGCTTTCGTGAGGACGAGTCCTCACCTCGAGAGCCTTACGCAGTTGCTGGCTCTTCTGCCGGAACCTCCTCGCTCGGAGCCTCTTCAGCGGCAGCGACTGCTTCTTCTACGATAGCAGCCTCTTCAGAAGCCGAAACCTCTGCTACAGGGGCAGCTGGAGCTGCTTCAGCGACAACCTCCTTAACAGGGGCGGTCTTCTTTGGAAGAACGTTGATCTTCTTACCCTCGATAACACCCTTGGCAACAAGGAGGTTATGGAGTGACGGCGACACCTGGGCGCCCTTCTTGATCCAGTCCTGGATACGCTCTGGGGCGAGCGTTACCGCCTTGGTCTTTGGGTTATAGGTACCAACGAGGTCTACGTACTTGCCTGCCTTTGGGCCTGCAGTCTTCTCAAGCACAGCAATGCGAAAAGCCGGGTCGTTCTTTCGGCCAATGCGCTGGAAACGGATCATCAACATATTGGTTGGAAGAGTACCAGAATAGCTATAGCGGGTCAATGTATGGCTGTAATACATCTATAATTTAGATTCCCTACCGTAATCTGCTACAGTCTTATTTAATGACACCTGACCAGACCACCTTTGAGGGACCTATCACCATTACCCGCCGCGGCACGGGCTTTTTCAGTATCGATCCTGAAAAGGACGATCTTATTATTGAGCCGGAAAACATTAACTTCGCGCTTTCCGGAGACACGGTCCGCGTAGAGGTTCTTGGTGAAGTGGTAGACCCTCGCACCAAGAAAAGCCGGCTTGCCGGCAAAGTTACCGAGGTGCTCCATCGCGCGCACGATAAGTTCGTTGGGAAATTGATCGAAGCCAATCCAGATTCAGGTCTTGGCGCTGGTGCCGTCATTCTTATCCCAGACTGGAAAAAGATGTATGTACCGCTTCTCGTACGTGGTGAGTCGCTCCCCCTTGGACACAAGGTGGTCGTTGCCTTCAAGGGCTGGAATGAGAACGAGCCTATTCCGTGGGGCACTGTTGAAGAAATCATCGGTCCTGCAGGCGTGCACGAGACAGAGATGCGCGCTCTTGCCCTTTCCCAGGGATTCCGCAGTGACTTCCCTCCTGGCGTTGTAACTGAAGCCAAGAAGCTTGAGGAGGTCGGCAAAGCAATGATCGCTGAAGAAGCAGCGCGCGGACAGCGCCGCGATTTCCGCGATGCGCTTACCTTCACCATCGACCCAGTCGATGCAAAGGACTTTGACGATGCTCTATCCGTACGCGAACTTGAAAACGGCAACTATGAAATCGGCGTTCACATCGCGGACGTCTCGTTCTTCGTGCGCCCAGGCACAGCGATTGATGATGAGGCCCGTGCGCGCGCAACGTCGGTGTATCTCGTAGACCGCACCATTCCGATGCTTCCCCATGTGCTTTCTACCAACCTATGTTCGCTGAATCCAAACGAAGACCGCCTGGCGATGTCTGCCGTGTTTGTTATCGATAAGCAGGCAGGTATTGTTGAGCGTTGGTTTGGTGAGACCGTAATCCATTCAGACAAGCGTTTCTCATATGAAGAGGCGCAGGAAGTGCTTGATACCGGTAACGGCCCGCATCTGAAAGAGCTCACCATCTTGAACGATCTCTCAAAGATTATGCGCACGCGCCGCGTAGCATCTGGCGCTATTGCGTTTGACACTCCTGAGGTTAAGGTCGAACTTAACGAAGAAGGCAAGCCCATTGCTGTGCACTTGAAGGAGCGCAAGGACACCAACCTCTTGATTGAGGACTTCATGCTTCTTGCAAACGTCGCCGTTGCAGAGCGTCTTGCTGAGCTCACGAAAAACGATGCGGTTGCTAACGCGTCGGTGTACCGCGTGCATGATCTACCGGATGCAGAGAAGATTGAGAACCTCTCCCAGTTCTTGAAAGTGCTCGGTTACTCGCTTGAGACCCATGGCGGGAAAGTTGAGGGTACCGCGATTAACGAGCTCCTCAAGAAAGTAGAGGGTAAGCCAGAGGAGTACCTCATCAAGGTTGCGGCACTACGCTCTATGGCAAAAGCAACCTACACCATTAAGAATGTCGGCCACTTTGGTCTTGCGTTCACCTTCTACACGCACTTCACCTCCCCTATCCGCCGCTACCCGGACCTTCTGGTGCATCGCATCATGAAGCACTTCACGGATAACCAGCCTGTTACTAAGGGCCAGATCGCGGAGCTTGAAATGCTTGCGACCCACTCGACGGAGCGCGAAATCTCAGCCGCAGAAGCAGAGCGTGATTCAGTAAAGCTCAAGCTTGTTGAATTCATGGAGCCGCGTGTCGGCGAAGACTTCGATGCAGTTATCTCAGGCGTTACTGATCGAGGCCTCTATGTGGAAGTTACTGAAACGCGCGCCGAAGGCATGCTGCGCATTCGCGACCTTGGACAGGATTACTTTATCTACGACGACAAGCGCTACCGCATCGTTGGCGAACGCACAAAGAAGGAGTACCGCCTCGGTGATCCAATTCGCGTAAAGCTCATCGCTGCGCGCGTACAAGAGCGCGAACTTGATTTTGCACTTGCTGAGGCTGCTTAGTACCCGCGCGCGGTACGTGCGTCAGTAATGCGCTCAAGCGCAATCGCGTATGAAGCGTCGCGTAATGACACACCCCTCTCTCGCGCAAACGCAGCAACGTCCGTATACGCGCGCACCATAACTTCCTCTAACCGTTCCTTCACTTCGGCCTTGGTCCAATAGAGGCCTGTGCGATTTTGTATCCACTCAAAATACGATACGGTCACGCCGCCGGCGTTCGCAAGAACGTCAGGGATAACAACGACGCCTGATGAAGACAGTGTTGAGTCTGCTTCCGGTGTGATTGGGCCGTTTGCCACTTCAAGCACAATCCCCGCCTTAACAGACTGGGCATTGGATTCTGTTATCTGCTCCTCTAGCGCAGCTGGTACCAATATTTCGCAGGCTTCCGTGATTACTGATTCATTTGAAAGCACCTGACCCGTGGCATTCGTGACGGAACCTTCTGCCTCTTTTATCGCTAGCACTTCTGGCACATGCATGCCCTCAGGCACGCTCAGCGTGCCTTTACTGTCTGCGAGCGCTACTACTTTCACCCTGCGCTCGTACAAAAGCTCTGCGGCTTGTGCGCCTGCATTCCCTGCGCCCTGTACTGATGCGCGCAGGGTTCTCGGATCTATGCCCTTTTCTTTGAGGAGCGCATCAAGTACGGCGATTGCTCCATCTGCGGTTGCCGTGTCTCGTCCAATACTTCCAAACAATGAAAGTGGTTTGCCGGTGATCATGCCAGGCGCAGAGTGTCCTACGATGCGCTCGTACTCATCAAGCATCACGCCCATGATTTCTGGATTCGTGTATACATCTGGGGCAGGAATATCCTGGTCTGGTCCCAGATGCTCCGCAAAGGCGCGTACATACGCGCGCGATAGCGCATGGAGTTCTGTCCTAGATAGTTTTTTCGGATCTACCGCAACGCCTCCCTTGGCGCCACCAAGCGGTATGCCAACAACTGCGCACTTAACTGCCATCATTGCAGCGAGCGCTGAGACTTCGTCTTCGTCGGCATCAGGATGGAAGCGTATGCCGCCCTTATACGGGCCGCGCGCATTATTGAATTGCACACGGTATGCAGGAAATGTGGCAGTACCACCCGCATCAAGCGGGATGGTGAGATCAGCGCGCAGCACGCGATCAGGCGTCATGAGCGCAGCAAGCTGTGCCTCGGTAAGAGTAAGGAGCTCCCCTGCCTTCTTTACATGATGCTTGAAATAGTGAAAGGCGGCCATACATAAACAATACGCCCAGGACGGGTCCTGGGCGAACTGTGCATAAACTAGGAAGCTGAATCAGGCAGGCGAGCCGGCCGCGATGCGCTGGGCGAACGGACTCAGAGGAATCTCCTTCCCGTTCTTCAGAAGCACATCGTATGACTTCTTCGCGTCATGAATCCGAGCATCAGGCTCGAACTTCTGACGCATCTCGTCCCCCGATGCCTGGGTGCGCTCATTAAGGAACTTAACCATTGCGAATTCTCCGCGTTAGTGTTGTTGTTCGTTATATACAACCGCGCGCATATGCGCAAGGTTCCTACTTCGCCACAGCAACCGCTTCCTCAAACTTTACTGAAAGCAGTTTTGAGACGCCGTCGTTGCCCATCGTAACACCATAGAGAATGCCGGCTCGACCCATAGTCTCGCGATTATGTGTAATGACGATAAGCTGCGAGCGCTTTGCAAGATTCTCGATCATGTCGCCATAGCGGCGGCTATTAGCTTCATCAAGGGCTGCATCGGTCTCATCCAGAATGAGGAATGGTGGCGGATTCACCTGGCTCATCGCAAAGATAAGCGCGATCGAAGTGAGTGCGCGCTCGCCGCCTGAGAGCTGCATCAAGGACTGTACACGCTTCTTAGGCAGGTTAACGGCAATCTCAATGCCGAGACGTTCGTTCTTCGGTGCTTCCTCTTCGTCCTCATCCTCGCTCACGCTCGGCTCTTCAAGTACGAGTTTCGCCCCGCCACCGCCAAACATGAGTCCAAAGAATTCGCCGAACGATGCATTCACCTTAGCGAGGCCCTCGGAGAAAGTCTTCTGAAGTTCGGTATCAAGCTCAGTGATAAGCGCACGCAGTCCTTCTGCAGACTTTGTAAGGTCTTCAATTTCTTTTGCAAGGAATTCTTCGCGCTGCTTGGTCTCAAGGTATTCAGTGCGCACATCCTCACCAGACCCTCCCGCTTCTTCAAGGCGGATTTTAAGACGCTCAAGCGCGCGCTTGCGCTCTTCTTGTGTGCGGCGCTCTTCCAAAGGAAGCGCCGCGAGCGGCTCGTATGAAAGTGCGCTTCGTCCGGCGAGCGGAACAACCTCACTCTTCTCGCGCATTAGCTCTTCATGCATGAGCTCAATCTCATTGAGCCTGCCTTCGAAACGCGCAACGTTGCCCTCCTCGTGTGCGCGCGTCTCTGCTAGCTCAAGTACGCGATGACGTTCCTCACGGCCAGCTTCGTCATACGCAACCTGATTCTCGCGCGCTTTTAGAACTGCGTTGCGGCATTCTTCAACACGCTCAACAAGCTCTTTATCCTTAGCTTGGAGCGCATGCTGCTCGTTCTGGAGCGCAAAGACGTCATGCTCCTCTTCTGCAAGGTAGTCATCATTTGGACGTCCGTACTTATCAAAAAATGCGGCGACTGCTGCCTTAAGGGCGCTTAGGACAGCCTTAAGGGCGCTTGGATCTTCACTTCCCGCAACTGCATCAGCCTGGCGCGCCACTTCTTCCTTAAGAGAGGCGAGATCTTCACGCGGCACTTTCACATACGGCACTTCGCTCATACGCTCGCTGCGCCTCTTTGCTGCGTCGAGCGCGCCTTCTACCTTGCCGAGCTCGCGCGAGAGCGCGCTTCGCTCTTCTAGCACCCGGTCAAGAGCGCGCTCCGCATCACGGACCGCTTCAGCACGCTTGAGCGATTCAACATCATTCTGACGCGATTCATATTCTCTAAGCTTCTCTGCTGCGCTCTCAAGCTTCGCTTTAGATTCAGTGCGCGCACGCTCTGCGTTCTGCTTTTCTGTTGCAAGGTAGAGGTCCTCAATTGCAAAGTACGTGCGGCAGAGCTCGGCGAGTTCA
>DATMJP010000059.1:0-5992 GCA_035553815.1 Minisyncoccota bacterium | reverse complement strand
ATGCTGTAGCTTAGCGCGGACAATCTCCTCAGGAGTAAGCCACGCAACGTCATACTGCTCAGCTTCTTCGCTCGCCACTTCTCCACATACCTCGTTTTCAAGTTCGAAAAGAATTGGTGAGGCGTTCACTCTGCGGTTCACACCCTTGTGCGCCGCATAGAAACTGCTTTCGGTCATGCCGCCAAGCACACGCACAAGCTTTAAGTTGGCATACCCTGTTTCCTCTGCTATCTCGCGTTTTGCCGCCTCTACAGGATCCTCTCCGTCTTCAATGCCGCCTGTAATAAATGTCGTCCAAGGCTGCTTCTTCCATTTGAGTACAAGATACTTGCCGGTCTTAGGGTTGCGCACTATCGCAAGAATAATCTTGCGAAAAGTATCCTCCTTGCCTTCCTGCGGCGGGTTATTAACGTCCGTAACCTGCGGAATAACTACATGGCGCATGGGCAGATTCATAGCGCGGGCGAACTCAAAGTCCCGCTCGTCATGCGCAGGCACAGCCATCACGGCACCAGTCCCGTAGGTGGCAAGCGCATAGTCAGCAATGCAGACCGGAATCTCTTCCTTGGTTGCAGGGTTAACCGCAGTTATGCCCTTTAGGACGACGCCAGTCTTCTCCTTGTTCTCAGAGCGCTCGCGCTCCGTCTTCTTTTTGGTCTCAGCAACATACGCTTCAACCTCGGCAGGATTTTCAAGCTGGGGAAGTAGGGTAGAAACAAGCGCATGCTCTGGCGCAAGCACTACATAGGTTGCGCCAAAGACCGTATCTGGACGGGTCGTAAACACCTCAATCGCGTGTTCTGAATTTGAAACCGGGAATGAGAGGCGGGCGCCCTCAGATTTCCCTATCCAAGCACGCTGCGCTTCTTTTATGTCCTCGCGCCATGGGAGCGAATCGAGGTCGGTGATGAGTCGCTCGGCGTAGTCAGTGATCTTAAGGAACCACTGGGTGAGACGCCGCTCTTCAACTTCAGAGCCACAGCGCTCGCACTTTCCATCATTCACCTGCTCGTTTGCAAGCACCGTTTGATCCTTGGGACACCACTTCACGGGCGCTTCCCTACGCTCGGCGAGCCCATGCTCGATAAGCTTGCGGAAGAGCCACTGCGTCCACTTATAGTACTCCGGATCACATGACGCGATTTCCTTGCTCCAGTCTACTGAAGTACCCATGGTTCTAATCTGCGCTTTCATGCGCTCCATGTTCTTGTACGTCCACTCCCTTGGATCCACACCACTCTTTATAGCCGCGTTCTCAGCAGGAAGACCGAATGCATCAAAGCCTATAGGAAAGAGCACATTCCTTCCTTCCATGCGCTTAAAGCGTGCGAATACGTCCGTAAGGGCATACGCATACCAGTGACCGATGTGAAGGTCTCCGGATGGATACGGAAACTCGAAGAGCACGTAGTACGGCTCCTTCTCTTGATCCCTTAGATCAGTCTCGTATAGCGCAAGTGACTCCCAGAGGGCCTGTGCGCGCTTTTCTATATCCTTGTGATCGTATCCGCGCATGGTTCAACTAAAGCGGCTTAGGAAAGGCCGGATAGCGTTCAGGATCGATGGTGCGCTCAAAGCACGTTTCTCCCGCGCCATGCTTCCAATTTTCATCGATACCCATGCCTACTGATGGATAGGCAAGATCGCGTCCCATAGACGGACCGCGGCCTTCGAGATCTTTGGATTCCTGATTGAATGTGGCGCAAAGCGAGAAGCTGAGGTTGCCTGTCTTCGTGTAGCGATACGGTTCGTTGGTCTGCGGGTCAACAGGCGCCGTAAAGCCACTAAGCGGATCTGTAAGCTCCTCAATGGTTTCTGGAAGCGCTTCCTTTTGCTGGTAGTAGTTGACGATCTGGTACTGGAGCGTCTGGAGATCACTTACCTTCTGCACGTCATAGCGAACCAGGCGCACTTCGCTCGGTGTACCGATGATAAAGAAGCCAGACACGATTGCTGCAATGACCGCTGTCGCAACAAGTCCGGTCACTATGTATGAGCGCTTCTGGTGTTGTACCCAGTAATTCTTGAGCTCAAGGAAGAAGTGGAAGAATACCCAGCCAGCAACGGCAAGGATGACAAGAACCTTAAGAGTGAAGCGCGTGGTGATCTCACCGCCGAGGAATGTATTGATGAGCGTGATGAGATCGATTGCGATAGTAACCGCAGAGATGAAGAGCGTGAGCACAATTGCCCAGCGTCGTACCCAGATGTCTGCCTTCCCCGGCTCCTCCTTAATGGTGCGACGAATAAGGTACGCCAGGCCAAGCGCAATAGGAGTGAGCACTATAAGGGCCGACATTGAGAAACGGATAGCGCCTGAATAGGGGTCGCCATAGTACGCAAGCGCATCAGGGAAAACGTAATTGATGTACTCGAACAAGAGTGTGATAAGCGCAATGACGCTACCGTAGGTCGCTACGATAACGCCGAGCCATAGAAAGAAATCCTTAGGGGTAGTTTTGCTGGTCATATGCGATTTAGTATACCTCTCCTATGAATGGAGGAAGACCATAACATCACCATCAGCAACGATATAGGTCTTGCCCTCTGTACGGATGTCACCCTTATCGCGGGCGGCGCTCCACGACCCATCCGCAAGGAGTTTATCCCAGGCTACTACTTCCGCACGGATAAACTTGTCCTTAAAGTCCGTATGGATTGCTGCACCAGCCTCTGGTGCGCTTGCGCCCCGGGTGATGGTCCAGGCGCGTGATTCCTTAGGGCCGGTTGTGAAGAACGTTATGAGTCCGAGCGTCTCATATGCGCCACGAATAAGCGCGTCAAGGCCGTCCACCTGTACGCCGAGTTCTGAGCGGAACATGCTCTTGTCCTCATCAGCAACATCATTGAGCTCGTGCTCGGTTGCAGCATCCACCTCAACGTAGCGCGCGCCAAGTGACTCGATCAAGTCAAGCGTTGCCTTAGCGCGACCGTCATTCATTTCGTTCAAGTTATGACCGCCAGCCTTGCCGTTAAGCGCGTAGAGAATCGGCTTCATGGTAAGAAGATTCAGTGACTTGATACGCTTTGCTTCTTCAGGAGTAAGGTCAGCAGTACGCGCGAGCTTACCGCTTAGGAGCACCTGCTCAACCTTCTGTAGCACTGCCTCCTCGGCAATAGCATCCTTCACGCCTGCGCGAATGTCGCGCACTAACCGCTCGCGGCGGCCTGACACTGACTGCTGGTCGGCAAGTATGAGCTCGAGGTTGATAACCTCGATATCACGCACCGGGTCGATCTCCCCGTGCACATGAGTAATGTCCGGGTCCTCAAAGAAGCGAACCATCTGCAAAATGGCATCCACTTCGCGTATGTGAGAGAGGAACTGGTTGCCAAGGCCTTCGCCTTCAGACGCGCCCTTCACGAGTCCTGCGATATCGACGAACTCGATTGCTGCAGGAACGGTTTTCTCTGACTTAGAAAGCTCGGAGAGCTTGGTGAGGCGCTCGTCCGGCACGCCAACCACGCCCACTGAGGGGTCAATCGTACAGAATGGGTAATTCTCCGCAGGAACTGCGGCCTTGGTAAGCGCATTAAAAAGAGTGGACTTTCCGACGTTCGGAAGCCCTACGATGCCTATTTTCAACATATTTAAGAGGTTACACGAGTGTGCAGGAAAAGAGAACAGTTAAGAGTAGTCTTTGACAGCACAGCTTAGCTATGTCATTGTGCCATTGATCAACCAAGGAGGGATTTGATCATGTTAAGAAAGTTGTCCTTTATCGCGCAAGTAGGCGCAGCGCTGGCACTCATGACTATAGTGCCGATTCTGTTCTACGTTTTAGGCGCGAAGGCTAATTTCGCGTGGACAGTGCTCGCGTATGTATGCGGCACGTGCACCGGAATGACCGGCGCTTTATGGCTCAGCCATCTATGGAAGAAATTTGATCTTCCGAGCGCTTTGAGACACTAGCCATGTCTCCGAAGCCTCGTATCAAACGAATATTGCACGCACAAGACCTCGACTGACTCGAGGCTTCGCTTTTATATAGAAACTACTTCCCCTTCCGTGCAAGCGCCTTAACACGCTTTATCCATCCCGCCTTCTGAGATTCGGTAAGCTTCTCAGCGTTTCCAATTTCAGTCATACGAACCTTAAGACCGGAAAAACCGAAGGTTGCATGTGAGATCTCATTCGTGTGATCGCCAAACATGAGGCGAATCTGCCACGGATGCATTTTGGAGAGCGCGATAACGCGTGCCGTGCGTCCCTTAAGAAGCTTCTGCCAGCCAAATCCATTCTTATTGAAGCGGAACGCAAACCCAGGAAGCCACATGCGGTCAAACATGCCTTTCACAAGGGCTGGCGTTGCAGACCACCATACTGGGTAGATGAATACAAAATGCTCGCACCAGCGCATGTTCTCCTGCACAAGCTTGAGATCAGGCTCAAGCTCCTGGATCACCTTGTACCCATGGTGGAGTATCGGATCAAACTGAAGCTCGCCAATGTTAAGACGCCTCACCTCGTGCCCTGCGGCGATGGCTTCTGCTTCATACGCAGTAGCCATCTCGCCTGAAAGCGTATCCTTATCCGGATGTCCGAGGAGAATGAAGATCTTCATGACTACATGAGGCCCTGAAGTTCAGAGCGGTATTTCTTCATAACCTCCATAGTTGCCTTCATCTGGCTCTCGCCATTCTTAGTGCGCTTCTCCACCTCCTCGCCAATCTTTTTGAAGAGTTCAGGGTTCTTGGAGACGAGCGCAACGATCTGGTCCTGCTGCTCCTTCGGAACGTCCTTCATCTTCGCGCGGATCATCTGCCGCAATAGAAAATCTTGTACTGCCATAGAGTAAGTATAGCTTAGAGCAGCACCGTTGCCTGATTGTTCGACACTTCAGCAACGCCTGGCGTCTCAAGTGTCACCTCAGTCACCGTACCGTCCTCCGCCTGTATCTTGATAATGCCTTCTTTAAGGGGTGAGACAAATGCCTCGTGCCCTGCAAGCACGGTGAAGATACCTTCCGCACCGGGAAGAACAACAGACAGCGCCTGGCCATCGAAGATATTCTCTCCAACGCGCGCTACGGTGAGGTGGAAGGTCTTCGCCATATAGCTACGCAGTTACGTGATCGATAGAACCCTTCATGTAGAAGGCGCTCTCCGGCTTCTCGTCATGCTTACCATCAACAATTTCGCCGAAGCCGCGTACGGTCTCTTCGCGTGAGACGTATGCGCCTGGCGTACCGGTGAATGGCTCTGCCACGTTGAATGGCTGCGAGAGGAAGCGCTGGAGCTTGCGGGCGCGAGACACGGTGAGCTTGTCCTCGTCTGAGAGCTCCTCCATACCAAGAATCGCAATGATGTCCTGGAGGTCCTTGTAACGCTGAAGCACACGCTTCACCTCGTTTGCAACACGGTAGTGCTCCTCACCGACGATGTCCGGAGTAAGCGCTGCTGAAGAAGACTCGAGCGGATCGATTGCAGGGTAGATGCCAAGGGATGCGAGCTGGCGCGAGAGCACCACTGTACCATCGAGGTGCGCGAAGGTGGTTGCTGGAGCCGGGTCCGTAAGGTCGTCTGCCGGCACGTAGACGGCCTGCACCGACGTAATAGAGCCCTTCTTGGTTGAAGTAATGCGCTCCTGGAGCTTACCCATCTCCTCAGCAAGTGTAGGCTGGTAGCCCACCGCCGAAGGCACGCGACCAAGAAGTGAGGACACCTCTGAACCCGCCTGAATGAAGCGGAATACGTTGTCCATGAAGAAAAGTACGTCCTTACCGCCCTCATCGCGGAAGTACTCCGCCTGCGTAAGGCCGGTGAGTGCAACGCGAGCACGCGCACCCGGCACCTCGTTCATCTGACCAAACACAAGCGCTGTCTTATCAAGCACGCCTGAGTCCTTCATTTCGTGGTAGAGATCGTTACCTTCACGCACGCGCTCGCCCACGCCCGCAAACACTGAGTAGCCGCCGTGCTGGCTTGCCACGTTGTGAATGAGCTCCTGAATGGTCACCGTCTTACCCACACCGGCGCCGCCGAAGAGACC
>DATMJP010000058.1:0-2357 GCA_035553815.1 Minisyncoccota bacterium | reverse complement strand
CGCGCGTTGTTCCAACGGAACTCAAAGTACCGCTGGCTCAAGCGCGCAAACTGAAACTTCTCGCCATCGATCCAGATGTACGGGCGCTTGCGCACCCACCCAGGCTGGAGCATGGCAAACGTGGCGTTCATGAGTGCGCGTGAGAGGTCAGAGACCGTCGCGCGCCAGTGTTCGCCCGGCGTTCCAGGATTGTTCACGTACTTACGCGTCGCGTACTCAAACTTGCGTTCGTAGATGTAGGGAAGTCCACGGTAGAAGTAGTGGACCTCCTCCATGGTGATCCGCTCGATATACAGTTCGACCGGACCGGTAGGGGTGAGGATGTAAAGACCATTGTTGGTGCACTTCCAATTGGAAGCGCGGGGACGCTTTCGTGCCATTGGAAGGCTCCTTTCGCATGCAACTATACTATAAATGTGCATATAGTCAAAGGGCGCCTCCTCGCGAAGGCGCCCTCATGGACGGTAGTTCCGGTTCAGCTCGCGAGCTCGAGCTCCGGCTGGAAGGGTTCAAGGAGCCCTTTCCAGATCAGGTCAGCGAGCAGCGCGTAGCGGCAGTGCATCAGGTCCTCGATCTTCGAATCCCTGTGCTCGGTCGTCATCAGCTCCGGAGTCAGGCACACCCGCTGGGGAAGGCCATCCGGATCAAAGACGATCGAGTCTGCCGAAAGTTCATACAGGTAGGACCGGTCGCCGTAGAAGTAGATCGGCGTGTCCGGCTTGTTCCCGCGCAGCGCGCGCATGAGCGCCAGGCCGAATTTCTCGATCTCGGCGTACATGGGGGCGTAGCCCTCGTAGAGCGTCAGCGGCACGCGCTTTGACCCTCGGTGGCGGTATCTCACGGTGAGGGTCTCCTCACCGACCTGGCCCCAATGGCCGAACGTGAACGTGGCGTGGTGCGCCGAGAAGCTGTTGAGCGTGATTGAGCACTCTTCGCATCCCGGCATGACGAGCAGGAGGGTGTCTGGTGACACTCTCCACGTTGCCTTTTTCATGGACATTCTCCCTGTTGTTCCAGGGAAGAATATGCATTAATTTTGTCTTTTAGTCAAACTACGCGAGCAGGGAATCGACAACCGCCTTTACATCGGTGCCGTCTGCGCGTCCCTTCAGCTCCTGCATAAGTGAGCCCATGAAGCGTCCGGCGTCCTGCTTGCTGGTCACGTTCATTGCAGCCATCTTTGCGCGTGCGACCTCCTCAATTTGCTCACGCGTCATCTGTTCAGGAAGGAAAGACATAATCACCGCAAGTTCTTGTTCCTCAGGCTCCACAAGATCGGTGCGGCCGGCAGCAGTGAACTGCTCGATAGAATCTTTGCGCTGATTTGCGGCGCGCTTCAAGACGGCAATAGCCTCGTCATCAGTAAGGAACTCGTCTGGCTTACGTTTCTTTGCGACGACTTCGTTGGTCATAGCAGTAACGAGCGAGCGGAGTGTGCGCAGACGCACCTCGTCCTTTGCGCGCATTGCGTCCGGAATACCAGCTTTTAGAGATTCATGTAGTGCCATATGCGCATACAATACCATGTAGATAACTGCGCAAAGCGGTCAGGTATACTCATACCTATATATGGAACATTATCCCTGGCATTCATTTACTAGCGCAGAAATAGCAACACGTCTCGCGACAGATATCGAGCGCGGCCTCGCCAAAGAGGAGGCGGCCATACGCGCAAAGCGGGGCATGAATAGACTCCCCGCACCAAAGCGCGAGACCTTTCCCATGCGCTTTTTGCGTCAGTTTGCGAGTCCTATCGCAATCGTGCTTTTGTTTGCCGCCGGGGCAACACTGTTTCTTTTCCACTACACTGATGCGATCGTTATCACGCTCGCGCTCTTGGTAAACGTAGTCATGGGCCTCATCCAGGAAGGCCGCGCCTCTAAAGCATTCGAAGCGCTTCAGAAGAGCGAAGCAAAGTTCGCGGTCGTGTTTCGCGATGGCGAAGCGCAGCGCATACCTGCTGAAGAACTTGTACCGGGCGACATCGTATCCCTTATAACCGGTAGCGCGGTCCCCGCTGACATTCGCCTCACTGAAGTACACAGCCTCTCGGTAAACGAGGCCGCGCTTTCAGGTGAGTGGGTGCCTGTTGAAAAGACAGGTGCGGTCGCCAAAGAAGACGCGCCGCTCGTAGAGCGCTACGGCATGGTGTATTCAAGTACGCTGGTTGTTGCCGGAACTGCAAAGGGCATTGTGGTTACCACCGGTGCTGAGACTGAGCTGGGCCGTATTGCTGCAGAGCTTGGTAGAAACAAGCGCGTCGTAACGCCTCTTATGCGCGACATTCGTGACGTGGCGCGCCTTCTTGTTGCAGCAGCCATCGGCATTCTTCTGGTTGTCGTATTCCTCGGCTATCT
>DATMJP010000057.1:0-2913 GCA_035553815.1 Minisyncoccota bacterium | reverse complement strand
CAGCATCAAGTAACCGCTGACGCGTCTACGTCGCAAAACGCCCGATTCAAACCCGGGCGTTTCGCTATTGTTTCTTCGGCACCCGCTTGCGTGCCCGCTTAGCGGGTGTCGGTCCCTTTGCTGCCAGCACGGCTTTCGCTTCCGTCTGGGGAAGCTCTGCGATCGCTCTCGCTTCTATAGCGCCACGGATATGGCGTCGTGCCATGCCGGTGCGTGCGTAATCAAGCCACTTCTTAGTGGGATGGGCGGATTGCTTTTCAAGAATCTCAACAATGTCGCCATTGCGCAGCACGGTATCAAAAGTCACCAACTTGCCGTTTACCTTTGCGCCGTGCATGTGATTGCCTAGCTCGCTATGAATTGCGTACGCAAGATCGACCGGTGTTGACTGCGTAGGAAGATCGATAACATCGCCCTTAGGGGTAAACACGAACACGCGGTGGGAGAAGAAGTCCTGCTTCAACCCTTCAACGAATTCATTGGTTTCAGCTGATGCGTGCGCATCTACTAGTTCGCTTAGCCAGCGCGGGCTTGCCTCAGGCTTTTTCTGCGGCTTCTTCTTCGGTTCAGGCTGGGGAGCAGCGCCGGGTTTCTTTGAGACTTTCAAAAGCGTTGGCACAAGGTCACGAATCCATGCCATGGAGAGTTTCTCGAAGGCGCCTTTAGATGCGGCCTTACCAAGCTGTTTGTATGACATATGGGACGCAATACCGAATTGTGCGCGCTGATGCATGTCTTCGGTACGAATCTGTATCTCAACGACGCCCGCGTCGCTTGTAAGCACCGTCGTGTGGAGGGATTGGTAGCCGTTTGGCTTAGGGAAGGCGATGTAGTCTTTAAACTCGCCAGGGAGCGGCTTCCAGAGCGCATGCACCATACCGAGCGTCTGATAGCAGTCGTCGATGGTTGGCACGATGACGCGAAGCGCTGCAATGTCGTGAATGCGCGTTATATCGTCACCCTTGCGCTTCAGCTTCTGGTGAAGGCTCCAAAGGCCCTTAACGCGGATCTCAGTCTTAAAGTCGCGCATGCCGCGCCGCGCGAGCGCATGCTGGAGCCCTTTTTGTACGCGTGCAAGTCCCTCCTCATTTTCCTTGCGCTTCAATTTGCGCACCTCAACGGCGTGCTGGTACGCATCCGGATCAATCGCAGGGAATGCCAGATCCTCAAATTCTTTCTTCAAGCGGCCGATGCCAAGACGGTCGGCGAGCGGAGCGTAAATCTCAAGAGTCTCAAGCGCGATACGCTTCTGCTTTTCAGGCGGCACGTGCTCAAGCGTAGTCATGTTGTGGTACCGATCCGCCAACTTCACGATAAGGACACGCACATCAGCAGAGGTCGCTACCAGAAGGCGTCTCAAAGACTCTGCATGGCGCTCTGCGCCACGATACTTGTGTTGGCCGAGCTTGGTAACGCCTTCGACCAAAAAGCGCACCTCATGTCCAAATACTTCCTCAATACGATCCTCGCTCACTCCCGTGTCTTCGACGGTGTCGTGCAAGAGTCCAGCCGCAACTGTGGGCGCATCCATGCCGAGTTCTGCCAAGTGCTTGGCGACTGCGGTCGGATGCATGAAATAGGGTTCGCCGGAATAGCGGGTGTGATCCTTATGCGCTTCTTGCGCAAACTCATACGCTTTGCGTATGAGTGCCTCATCCTCAGGCGAGGGGTCGCGCATCGCACCCAGTATTTCCTTGACTGTCGTCACAGAAGAAGCATACTGCCAAGTACAATCTTCGCCAAACGGGAGGCTGTATATGAAGTGTTCCTTTTGCAACTGCGTCACTCCGCAAGCCTGCTCCAGGCACCTGACCCCTGGTCAGCAGGAACAGGCGCGCGAGGCGTGCCAGAGGTGGCGCGTTCTGCCAATCATCGAGGTGTTACGGGAAGTCTTCCCGCTCCCTCGCCTCAGGAAGGCAGCGTAAGTCGCTTGCAACTGAAAAGCCGCGATCCCTCGGGTCGCGGCTTTTCCTACTTGAGATACTCAGCCGCTTCGGCTGGAGTAAGCTCCTCTGGATTGGTGGTGTCCGGGAGATAAATGCGGCGGAGGCCTTTCTTCAAGAACATACCCGCCTTTGATTTATAGAGGACGAGGGCCTTGCCGGTCTTTGGGTGTTTGCCAAGTTCACGCACGATATCGACGCCCTTAGGCGGCTGCTTCGGCGTATCTACGAGCGTGACCGCTTCCTCAAGCGTGATGGTGTATGGATCACCCTTTTTGATGGAACGGAACTCGCCATCGTGCGCTACATACGGACCAAAGCGGCCGGTGTTTGCCATGATCGGCTTACCGCTTTGCGGGTGCAGGCCAAGCTCGCGCGGAAGCGAGAGGAACTTCACCGCGTCAGCAATCGTAACTGTCGTCGGATCAACGCCTGCAGGAATGCTTGCGCGCTTTACGTTCTCCTTTGCTTTCTTCTTTTTGCCTTTGCCTTTCTTCGACTTCTCTTCCTCAGCAGGCATGTCTGGTTCAGGAAGCACCATCTCAACATACGGGCCAAAGCGTCCTGTCTTTACGAACACGGGTGCTTTGGTGTCCGGGTGCGTTCCAATAGGCTCGTCTCCCTTAAGCTCCGTACCATTCTCCTGGCGAGCGCCTTCGCATTCTGGGTAGCGCGTACAGCTCATGAAGATGCCGCCGCGTCCAAGCTTGAACTCCATAGATGCGCCGCATAGCGGACACGGAAATTCATCAGGCGCTTTGCCAAGCGATGTTGCCTTTGGAAGCTTATCCTTCTCCTGCACCGCCTTCTCAAATGGGGTATAGAAATCCTTGAGGGTAGCTTCGTATCCGCGCTCGCCACGGGCGATTTCATCGAGCTCATCCTCCATCTCGGCAGTAAAGGAGTCAGATACATACTCTGCAAAATGTTCTTCAAGCCAGCCAGACACGACCATGCCAGTTGCTGTTGG
>DATMJP010000056.1:0-3291 GCA_035553815.1 Minisyncoccota bacterium | reverse complement strand
CGGCGTCATTCTCATGTTCGCTGCCTACCTCGCTAACATGAAGAATAAGATTCATGACATGCGCTATGGACTTCTCGCATTCGGCCTTATTGTTGGCATTCCAGCATTGCTCCTGCTTGCGCAGCCGAACACCTCAACCGTACTCGTCATCGGCGCAACAACCGTTATTTTGTACTTTCTTGCAGGTGCGAGAATGCGCGACTTTGCGATTATCGGTGCCGTTGCGGTTATAGCGCTTGTGCTCCTGGTTTCAACACGCCCCTACCTCATGAATCGTGTGAAGACCTTTATCGATCCATCGCAAGGCGCACAGACCAGCGGGTATCAGATTCAGCAGTCCTTGATTGCAATCGGTTCAGGCGGACTGCTCGGCCGTGGATACGGCCAGAGCGTACAGAAGTTTAACTATCTTCCAGAGCCGGTAGGCGATTCAATCTTTGCAGTCTTTGGCGAGGAGTTTGGATTCCTGGGAGCTGTTCTCCTTATACTGCTGTTTACTGCATTTGCCACCCGCGGCCTCATGATCGCAGCCGAGGCCGCCAACACATTCGGCGCACTTGCAACGACTGGCCTCACGCTGTTAATTACGTTCTCTGCATACATGAATATCGGCGCCATGCTCGGTATCCTGCCGCTTACAGGGTTGCCACTTCCGTTTATATCGCACGGAGGAACAGCACTTCTTAGCACGCTGGCCTCCGTTGGCATTATTCTCAATGTTGCTGCGCATCGCCCTAAGCGTAGAAGCGCGCTTTGACTAATCGCTGAATAAGTTGTATAAAACTAGAGCTCCCGCCGGGAGTCTTGTTTTTTGGAGGACTATATCGTGAATGGGTTTAACGTTGCTGAGATTGTGGGGAACAGCACTGAAGAGGGAATCCTGCTCGACCAGTACAGCGTGGAGACGAATGCCTTCAGGCTCAGCGAGTGCAATCGGAACATCGTGATTCCGTTCGCTCCGGGGGATCAGGAACGGCCGCGCGTATTTGCGGGGACGTTGCTTGAAGCCTCGCCAAAGCGGCTGGGGCAGGCCAAGGAACGCCACCTCGCAAGAAAGGGAAACTGGCCCGGGGCATTCTTGCGCGCCAAGAGCAGCAAGATCGCCCTCGACGGCCTCGAACCGCTCTATGTGCCGGAAGCCGGCGCTGCAGGCCTTCCAAGCTACTTCGGCGTCCTGGAGAATCCTGAGAATGTCGGTCGAGCCTGCTACGCGCGCGCCAGTGCGCAGAACAGGCATGACGCGCTCTATGTGCTGTACCCTGATCGCACATTTGTCTGTGTCGACGAGAACTCGCGCGCAGGCAAGGTGACCTGGGACGGCCACGAGTTTGCGCTTGCGGCTGCGACCAGGGAAGAAGTCGCCGAGCTCTACTACGCAACGGCGATGCATTCGACGTATGGGCCCTTCGTCAGCACCTTGATGCGCGGCATCGCACTACTCGAGCACGCCGGCATCACCAAGGCTCGCAGACGCGCCCTCTACACGCATCGAGACGAACTCAAAAAGAATTGACTGTACCTTTCTGGCCGCGGAGCGATCCGCGGCCTTTTCTTTAAAAACCCTGCATTTGTCATGCTATACTCCGAAAAACATCTATGAAGATCGTCTTTACTGGAGGCGGCACTGGAGGCCATTTCTACCCCATAATCGCGGTTGCGGAGGCAGTTCGCGATATCGCTGCAGAGCGCCACTTGATAACACCTCGTCTCTTTTACATTGCGCCAACGCCCTATGACGAGGATGCACTCTTTTCAAACGAGATTACCTACATACCTTGCAAGGCAGGAAAGATGCGCCGGTATGCATCGATCCTCAATGTGACTGACATGTTCGTTACACTCTGGGGAACGATCGGCTGCGTGGGAACGCTCTTCCGCATTTATCCTGACGTAGTCTTTTCAAAGGGTGGGTTTGCGAGCGTGCCCGTTGTGCTCGCCGCAAGCCTTTTGCGCATTCCTATCATCATTCATGAATCAGATGCGAAGCCCGGTCGCGCCAATCTTCTTGGCGCGAAATATGCAAAGCACATTGGCGTTGCATTTGATAACGCTATTCAGTACTTCCCAAAGAAAGTGCAGAGTAAGATTGCACGCACGGGTATTCCACTACGCAAAGCGCTCGGCGTGCTTGATCCATCAAATGCAGTACATGCGCTTAAGCTTGATTCGAGCGTTCCTACGGTACTTATCCTTGGCGGCTCTTCAGGCTCGCAGGCTATTAATGAGACTGTACTCGGTGCACTTGAGAGCTTAGTGGGCACTATGAACGTGATTCACCAAACGGGACGTAGTAACTTTGCCGATGTCGAGAAAGCTGCGAGCGTCATTCTGGGAAGTTCAATTCATAAAGACCGCTACCACGTATATCCATTCCTTAACATTGAGACCTTGCGCCAGGCCGCGGGCGCAGCGCATGTCGTGGTGTCTCGCGCCGGCGCGACTTCAATTGCAGAAATCGCACTCTGGCGCCGCCCATCTATTTTGATTCCAATTCCTGAGTCTATAAGCCATGATCAGCGTACAAATGCCTATGCCTATGCACGTACTGGTGCAGCAAGCGTACTTGAGCAGGCAAACATGACGCCGCACATACTTGCGTCTGAGATCACCCGCATTGCGCGCGATCCAAATGTCGCACGCGTTATGGTTGAGCGCAGCGCCGCATTTGGCAATGAGAATGCAGCGAGAATTATCGCTGAAGATCTCATGCGCATCGCACTCTCGCACGAGCCGGAGAATCAAGCACTACTATGAGCGTACGCACACGATTTGCCCCTAGCCCGACAGGGTTCATGCACGTAGGTAACGTGCGTACTGCGCTTTACGCATGGCTCTTTGCGCGCAAGCACGGCGGGCAATTCATTCTTCGTATTGAAGACACGGATAAGAATAGGGAAGTGGAAGGTTCGATCGGCCACATTATTGAGTGTTTGAAGTGGCTTGGCATTACCTGGGATGAGGGTATCGATATCGGCGGGCCGTATGAGCCATACCTGCAGTCTGGCCGCTTGGAGAGCTATCACGCCTACGCGCGCAAACTGATTGAGGCTGGTCATGCCTATCCTGATCCGTACACGCAGGAGGAGCTTGAGAGTTTCCGCCAGAAAGCAGAGGCGGAGAAGCGGCCGTTTCTTTTCCGCGACCACCGTCCAGAGACGACTGCACCATGGGATGGCAAGACATCGCTTCGCTTCCGCGTCCCTGAGATAAAGCGCTATACCTGGCATGATCTGGTGCGCGGCGAACTCTCTGCAGGCGAAGAGGCGCTTGATGATTTCATACTCATAAAAG
>DATMJP010000055.1:0-8392 GCA_035553815.1 Minisyncoccota bacterium | reverse complement strand
AGTCCCTTCTCTCAGTTATGGAAAAGCAGGACGAGGAAAAAATGCGTGCTACAGCGGCAGGATTCCTCATTACTGCAGATGTCATCAATAAAAAAATCGGCATGCTCTCAGAAGGGCAAAAGGGACTGGTTGCATTTGCGCAGCTTGTTCTTGAGCGACCAGGACTTCTTATTCTTGACGAGCCTACTAACCACATTAACTTCCGCCATCTGCCGGTGATCGCAAAGGCACTCGATTCCTATGAAGGCGCAATGGTGCTCGTGAGTCACGTCCCTGAATTCGTGAGCCAGATACGCATTGATGAGGTGCTCGATCTTGCTAAGTAACTCTACTTTTCGTATTGCTATACTGGTCTGATGAAGACAGTGTATTTCGTACGACACGGGGAAAGTGAAGGGAATGCGGGGCCGTTGCGGCAATCTCCTGATACGCCGCTCACAGAGCTGGGTAAGGAGCAGGCGCGAATCGTTGCTGCGCGAGCAGCGAAGCTTTCATTTGAAACAGTACTTTCAAGTACGTATGCGAGAGCCAGAGAAACAGCAGATTACATAGTAGATAAGACAGGAAAGCCCATTGAGTATACTGATCTCTTTGTTGAGCGCAGGAGGTCTTCAGTAGTCATAGGGCAGGCAAAGAACGATCCTGCTGTGCTTGCTGCTGAAGCGGCTATACTTAGCAACTTCGCGACTCCCGGGTATCGCCATTCAGACGAGGAGAACTTCGATGACTTAAAGGAGCGAGCAGCAAAAGCGCTTGCCTACCTTACTGAACGAGGTGAAGAGTCGCTGCTGGTCGTAACGCACGGATTCTTCTTACGCATCCTGCTTGCGTACGCATTCTTCGGTGAAGGGCTAACCGGGAGAGAGTGCGAGCTATTTATACAGAAGTTACGACAAAAGAATACGGGCTTAACGGTACTCACGTATGACCGAGAAGAGCTACCGCGCGGATGGAGCCTCACTACGTGGAATGACCACGCGCACCTTGGCTAACCATTTGTGCTAGTCTCTTACCATGGAATCTTCAAACCAGTTCCCTGCATGTTTTCATCGCGTGACCATAAAGGGCCTATGTGTCAGAGACGGCAAAGTGCTACTTGGACGAGAGTCAGAAGCGCTTAGTGGGAAATGGGAATTGCCCGGCGGCGGCCTTGATTTTGGTGAAGACATCCGCGAGGGCTTTGCGCGTGAAGTCATGGAGGAAACAGGACTTACCGTGACGAAAATGGATACACGCCCCATGTACGTCTGGACGCACCGCTATGAGAAGAGGCGTAAACTCGACTGGTTCTACTCACTTGTCGTTGCATACCGTATCGAGCTAGAAGATCTCAACTTCACTCCTTCAGATGAATGCGCTGAACTCCGCTTCTTCTCTAAGGAAGAACTAGAGAGCATGGACGTGTGCGGCCAGACCGTTGGCTTAGCTAAGCTGTTCAATCCGGCTGATTTCTCCACCCCGTTTTAGAAGGTAATCGGAATCTGAACAGACTGATCGCGCTCAGGATCGCCTGAAGCATTGCTCTTCTTGAGTACCACGAATCCAGTAGAGCCTGCGGTCTGCGGGGTGAACGTAACAGTGCCGCGGAAGGCGACAAAGTTTTCGGTCATCCATTCGCTCTGCGCTTCGGCGTAGCCGTTTCCAATGACAGTACCTGCGGCGTTTCGAATCTCAATTGGAAATGTTGCTTCGAAATACCACATGCCGCGAGCAGAACCGGTCACCGTCACCGGTGACGCAATCTTCTGTCCAATTGTTGGCGTACTGACTTCAATAAGATCAGGGATGCCGACAGTCGCTGGCACGGGGGTAGGTGCTACCGGCGCCGCTACCTCCTCAACAAAGTGTCCGCCGTTAGGGGTATTACACTGGCGCGGGAAGCTCTCCATAACAGGATAAAGCGTCGCACACTCTTCAAAGGTGGTTGGCTCCGCAATCGCCTGGTTTTCAGCAGGACGGGTAGCGGCATAGAGGGCAATGCCAAGACCGATAAGCAATAAAACAACTGCGATAGCGAGGAATCGTGTATTCATACGCATAACTATGGGGTCAGATAGGTGATTCAGCAATGAAGAGCCTTCATGCTTCTCTTATATAACGATGTGGCTTAATGAAAGTTACTGATGACCATGCAACGATTAGCGCCCATAGTACTTCTCCTGGCTGTGAGCGCGGGGACCTGGCCGTACGCCATCTCAAGCTATCTGATGCATAGGGAGGAAATTATGATTCAGGTGGCGGATATAGTTGATGCCGTTGCGCTGCCGTATCGGATTGCAAAGCTCTCCCAGCAGCCACGAGACGAGGCACTGCCGATTCCTATTCGTGATGTACTCAAACGCGATATCTATGATTCGTGGGGTGGTCCACGGTCCGGCGGAAGAAGTCACGAAGGAACGGATATATTTGCAGCACGAGGTACGCCTGTATACGCGGTAGCTGATGGGTACGTACTGCGCACAGGAACCAACACGCTCGGCGGCATCTTTGTATTTACGATCGGCGCCGGTGGCGTTCGCTACTATTACGCGCATCTAGACAGAATTGCAGAGGGTATTGAAATGGGTACACCTGTCACACCAGACACGGTGCTCGGTTTTGTCGGCAACACAGGAAATGCAGAAAGTACGGATCCGCATCTGCATCTAGGTATGTATGCACGGGGCGGAGCCCAGAATCCGTATCCGTACCTGGTTGATCGCTAGAGGCCGAGCGACTTAAGGAAAACCTGCAGTTCGTCGCCTTCGATCGCGCGGTACTCTCCTGGCTTCATATTGCCGAGACGGACGTTCATGATGCGGGTGCGCTTCAGCTCTTCAACCTCATTGAAGGTGGCAACGACCATGCGCCGTATCTGGTGCTTCTTGCCTTCAGTAAGGGTGATGGCAAAGGATTTCTCGCCCGTAATGCGCACGTGCGCAGGCTTGGTGGTATAGCCCTCAATAGCAATGCCTGCCGCCGCGCGCTCCTTGAAGTTGGCGCGAAGCTTCTGCTTCGTGCGTACTACGTACTCCTTCTCATGCTCTTTGTCTGGATTTAGGAGGCGATCGGTAACCCTGCCATCGTCCGTAAGGAGAATGAGTCCATAGGAATCCTTGTCGAGCCTGCCCACAGGGAAGGTGCCCTCAAGCTCTCTGTTGCGCAGAAGCTCCTTCTTAATATCGGTATCAGTGCCTTGTGCGGAGTGCGTCACTACGCCGCGCGGCTTGTAGTATGCAAAGTAGCGATGGCCCTTGCTGCGCCTGCCAGTTACAACCTCTACATCATCACTCTCTGTGACCTTATCGCCAAGAACGGCAACGCGCCCGTTTATGCGGACGCGTCCCTTAGCTATGAGCTCGTCAGCACCACGACGCGTCGTGTAGCCGGCAAGCGCAAGATATTTATTTATTCGCATTGGGTAGGACGCATCCATGATGCGTCTAGTATACCCTTTATTGCTCTTCGCGGAGTGTGAAGGACTGTACCTCCACGGTAGCGTTGTCGTCGCTCACGGTGTACGTGAAGTCTGCAACGTATGTCATGTGGCCGTCTTCGTAATTAACGGTACCCTCGCCGTTTAGAATGCGCATGCGGGTAACATAGAAGGTGCCGCCCATAGTTGGCTGTACCGGGGAAAGGGTAGCCAGATTGGTCTTAATATAGTTCTCAATAGCATCAGCGCGAGCATTCACTTCAGCATGCGGGCTCGTATCAATAGCAGGCTCCGTAGTCGTGTTCTGGTAGATCGCATAGGCGAATATACCAAGTACGGCCAAGGCAAGAACTGCACCTACGACTTTCTTCTTTGTATCTATAGACATATTCATGTGTTGTTCTTACCTGTAGACGTATAAAGTGGGAATGAATTTCAGGCTGATTTTCCGTCGAACGGTACGACGCTCAAGCCCTCGATATCGATATTATCTAGACAGCGGACATTTATTGCAACCATAGGGGAGCCGTCAGGCCCTGTACCGCGTCCAAAAGACTGTACGCCGCATGTGGCACAGAAAAGGTGGGCGATATGCTGCTTATTAAACCGATACTCGGTGAGCGCGTCTTCACCTGAAAGCAAGGTAAAGGAATCAGCTGGTACGAAGGTAAGCAAGAAGCCCTTCATACTGCAGTGCGAACAGTTGCAGGAAATCACGTTTTCAAGCGTTGCCGCTACTTCATAGCGCACCTTGCCGCAGTGGCAGCCCCCGGTGTGTGTCGTCATGAAGAGATAGTACCAGTTTTCCACTCGCACATGGAGTGTGGTGCTGTATGTCGAACAAATGTTCGATATACTGATACCTATGAACGAAGGCTACAAGCGCAAGATTCTCGAGTTCTATCAAAGCCGCAGGCGCATGCCCTCTATTACCGAGGTGATGAAGCTCTGCGGCCTTGCTTCGCGTTCGTCTGCACATTACGTAGTAACGAAGCTTGTTACTGAAGGTGTCATCGGAAAAGACAAGACCGGGAAGCTCATCCCTATTGGCGATCGCTACACGTTGCCGCTTGTGGGCCACATCCGTGCAGGATTTGCAGCACCTGCCGAAGAAGAGCTCGCAGACACCATCACGATCGGTGAGTATCTTATCCGCCGTCCTGAAGCAAGCTATCTGCTTGAGGTAGAAGGCGATTCCATGAAAGATGCTGGCATACAGGAGGGCGACATGGTGGTGTTTGAACGCACCCATTCGTATAAGCCGGGCGATATTGTCGTGGCGCTTACTGAAGACGGCTATACGCTTAAGTACCTACGCAAGAAGGGGAACACTTACTACCTTGAAGCAGCCAATGAAGCGTATCCGAATATCTATCCTCGTGAGGGTGAGATTATCGGCGTGGTGACAAGCACGTTCCGTAAGTACGTATGACCCCGCTCTCGATCCATTCGTATCCACGCGCAATTCTCCATTTTGACGGCGACGCTTTCTTCGCGTCCATAGAGCAGAACCTCAACCATGAGCTCAAGGGAAAGCCGGTGGTTACTGGCGCTGAGCGCGGCGCAGCTACCTCTATCTCATACGAAGCTAAAGCGCGTGGGGTGCATCGCGGCATGTCCATGCGCGAGATTAAGCGTGTGTGTCCTGAAGCGATTATAGTGCCTGGCAACTACACGGCGTATTCCATCTATGCGCGACGCATGTACACGATCGTGCGTTCGTTCACGCCTATGGTGGAGGAATACAGCATCGATGAGTGCTTTGCAGATATCACCGGACTGCGCGGCCGCTTTCGGATGCCGTATGAGCGTATCGCCCTTCTTATTAAAGGACGCCTTGAGGAGGAGCTCGGCATCACCTTTGGTGTTGGCCTTGGTCCGAATAAGACTATTGCTAAAGTCGCGTCAAAGTACCGCAAGCCCGCAGGGTTCACTCCCATTCCCGGCAAGGAGCTGCATGTGTATCTTGCTACGCTTACCGCCGGCAGCATTTGGGGGCTTGGCGGCTCCTCAAGTCTCTACCTGGAAAAACTCGGCGTGAAGACCGCGCTTGATTTTGCGCGCAAGGACGAAGCCTGGCTCAAAGAGCATAATCTCGCAAAGCCATATCGAGAGATCTGGGCGGAATTGAATGGACGCTTTGTAAAAGAGCTTAGTACCGGAACCAATAACCGGATCGGTTCCATTATGAAAACGCATACGTTCAAGCCGACAACCGTGCGCAGCGAAATATTTGCCGAGCTCTCGAAGAATGTGGAAGCGGCGTGCGCAAAGGCCCGTCGGTACGGCGTGAAAGCAAAAGCACTCTCGTTCTATCTAAAGACGCAGGAATTTACCTACTTCGGACGACAGCTTGAGCTGCCAATTGCGCTTAACGACCCGGCAGAGATCATACGCTTCATCGATAGCGAATTCGATGAGGTATATGATCCCTCGATTCTCTATCGTGCAAGCGGCATTACCTTGCGGTCGCTTGTCGTCGAGTCCCAGATGACCTATGACCTTTTCGGAGAAGTAAAAGCTGAGGAGGAGAGGAGTAAAGGCACGCTTACGGCAATTGATGCGCTTAACAAGCGATACGGCAGGCATACAGTATTCCTCGCGTCATCCATGAAGGCGGTAGAGAAGCGTGAAGAGTCGCTGCGCACTCGCGAAGGCAGGCGCGTCGCGATGCCGATAGAAGCGCGCAAGAAGACTATCGATATACCTTTCCTAGGAAAAGTGAGATAATGCGGGCCCTGCTCTTTATATGGAAGCGTTCCCTGAAGTATTTTCAATAGTAGATACCGAAACGACCGGCATGCGGCCGCCGTTCTCGCGCGTGATGGATCTTGGCATCATTCGCGTTGAGCATGGGGTGGTTGTCGAGCGTTTCGAAACTCTCCTTAATCCAGGGACTGCAATTCCACCCTCCATACGACACTTCACCAACATACGCGAAGAAGATCTT
Source organism: Minisyncoccota bacterium (assembly GCA_035553815.1). GTDB lineage: Bacteria > Patescibacteriota > Minisyncoccia > Phycocordibacterales > Phycocordibacteraceae > C7867-001. The sequence continues at coordinate 2,027 of DATMJP010000055.1, read as the reverse complement.
ATTGATGCGCCATCATTTGAGGAAGTAGCGCTCTCTGTTGAAGCACTCCTCAAGGATTCGGTGTTCGTTGCGCACAACGCAGCCTTTGATTATGGCTTCATGCGAAGCGAGTTTGACCGACTTGGCATGCGCTTTTCTGCAGAGCGCTTGTGTACCGTTGCGCTCTCGCGCGAGCTTTTCCCCCATGCTAAAGGCCATAGTCTTGATGCCATCATTGCGCGCTGCAATTTGTCTGCCCCTATTCGGCACCGCGCGTTGCCTGATGCAGAAGCGGTGCACGATTTCCTTACGCATCTCTCGCAATCAGTTGCGCACGATACATTGAGACGTGCTGTAGAGAACGTGCAGGGTCGCGGTGTCGGCAAGCGCCTGCCAAACGACTCACTCGGCACACTTCCTAACAGCTCAGGCGTCTACTTCTTCTACGGACCTGAGGATGAGCTTCTGTATATCGGCAAGTCAAAGAACATGCGTACCCGCGCCCGTTCACATTTCAGGCGTACAGATATGCAGGGACGGCGCATTACCGACGATGCGGCGCACGTGCAAGGTGTCGCAACTTCCGGTGAACTCTCGGCGCTGATCTTGGAATCCTCACTTATTAAGAAAGAGCTGCCGCTCTACAACCGCGCGCTTAGAAAGCGGAAGGTGCTTGCGATTGCACGCAGGGTGTATACCGATGATGGATATGCGCGTGCCGTGCTCGAGCGCACCGACTCGCTTACGCCCGGAGAAGACATACTCGCAGTGTTCCGCACCACGACACAGGGTAAAGGGGTGCTCCGTACGCTCGCCAAAGAATACAAGCTCTGTCCTAAACTGCTCGGCGCAGAGGAAAGCAAAGGTGCATGCTTTGGCACGCAGATCGGCACATGTGAAGGTGCCTGCAAGGGAACGCTTGCGCCCCAGCTACACAATGACCAGTTCGAGGAAGCGTTTAGAACACGACGCATCAAGACCTGGCCGTATAAGGGAGCGGTGCTCATTACGGAGGCCGAATCAGAGACTAAAGGTACGGTATTTGTGATTGATAACTGGATACTCAAAGGGAGTTTTACGTATGAAGGAGATGACTATGCGCCACTCGTAGCACCGAGTGCAGCATTCGATTACGACACATACAAAATACTTGCGCGCTATATGCTACATCGCGCAAATAAGAAGAATATGAAAGTGATCTCGAAGCGAGAATGCGATCAGCTGCTAGCGCAGGGTTCGCATGAGTACGAACCGGAGATGCGGTACGTACTAGACTAACGTACGACTTTCTGGAATCTGAGCACACTCTGACCCTCGTGCTCGACAGGCGCGATGAAGTTTAGAAGCGGTCGTATGAACGCTATCTTTTCGCCGTATTGCGCCTCGTAAAGGACGGCCACCTCCTCTGTCGCTTCAAGGATTGCAAGACCACGCACAACGTATTCACGGTCGGGATTCTTGAAATGTACGTAGGTACCGCCGACTTCAACAACCTCACGCGCGGCATCGAGCTCATGCCGCAACTCCTCTTGTGTTCTGTGTGCCATACCACAATTCTAACGCATACCGCTGGCTCATATAAAACTCATAGATACCTAGGTACAGTGCCACTATGTTCAGGCCAAAGCGGTAATGATGAGAGGCAATTGCCGTCTTATAAGTGAGAGCGGTCGGACACATTAGCAGCGGATAATCATCACAACTCATATGCTTGATACACTCAAACAAGACCTGATGCTAGCGGTGCCCGCGCTTATTATTGCTAGCATGCTCGGCGCCTTTGCAATTGCAAATGCTGCGTAAATTTACCATTCGGTAGGCACTCCGCCCCGCGGGGTGTTTACGCAACCCACTTATCACGTAGTACAACCGTATGATTAGCACACAACGAGAAATTCTTAGCGTACTTCTGATGCTTGCCCTCATGCTGGGGCTTGCCAGCACCGCATTTGCGCAGAACGCAGATGTAAATGCGCAGCTCGACACGGCAGTTGACGCTGCAGTCGATGACGTCGATGCAAACGTAGATGTATCGGCAGATGCAGATG
>DATMJP010000054.1:0-5169 GCA_035553815.1 Minisyncoccota bacterium | reverse complement strand
GATCACGCCGGTCCTGTCGATAAGCACGATGTCGAGGATGCCAGCAGCATAGAGGAGCTTGGCAACTGCAATGCCTGCTGCGCCTGCGCCTGCAATAACTACGCGAAGTGCGGTAAGGCGCTTGCCTACCACCTTTACTGCATTCATGAGTCCGGCAAGCACCACAATGGCAGTGCCGTGCTGGTCGTCATGCATGACGGGTATATCGAGCTCTTGGATAAGGCGCTCTTCTATTTCAAAACAGCCCGGGGCTTTGATGTCCTCGAGATTGATGCCGCCGAACGAAGGCGCGATAGCCAGGACCGTGCGGATGATCTCTTCAGGATCCTGGGTTGCAAGTACAATCGGCCACGCATCTATCCCCGCAAGCTCCTTAAATATGAGAGCTTTGCCTTCCATGACAGGTAGTGCGCCATAGGGACCAATGTTACCGAGTCCTAGCACCGCTGAACCGTCTGAAATAACGGCAACGCTGTTCTTTTTTATGGTGTACGTGCGGGCATCTTCCGGCTTAGTGGCGAGATGCAGGGATACCTGCCCTACGCCTGGCGTATAAAATACGGCGAAGTCATCTTTTTTCTTCAACTTTACCCGGGCGCTTGTACCAACCTTCGCGCCCACTGCTTTATGTGCGGCGAGCACCTCCTTTTTTGTCTGTTTCTTTGATGACATATGACTAAAGCGCCTACTGGCGCCTTAGTGTACCGCACTTGGAGCCTACTCGGCTATTTGACGCGCACCGTCGCGCTGCAGGTACTTACCCCGCCCTTGCCGACTGCCTTTGCCACGTAGCCATGTGCGCCTAGATGGTGGAGCGAAACGCGCTCAGAGCCATGCGTCTTTGTGCTCCTCCCTTCAAAGAGAGTTACCGTGTCAGCGTTTTTGCTAGTCCAGCGAAGCGTGATGATATCGCCACGCTCAACCACCTTTTCACTTGCGCGGAGCTTGCAGACAGGCACTTCCAGGTGTGCAACAGAGAACGTTGCCTCTACGTGCTGGTCCCCCGCAGCAAGCGCCGCAGTGTAGGTGCCGATGCCAAGATCCTTTGGAAGGCGCACTTTCTTCGTACCGTTCTTATTTCTCATAGCAACCGGGGTGCGGATTGCTTCCCCGTTTGCGTCAGTAATAGTAAGCGTGCTTTTAGGCAGGTTGCGATACTTCACCATGAGCGTACGCCCATCGTCGTGAAGTTTCACCGAAAGCGTTGGCTCTGCCGCATGCGCAAAGGTTGGCATCAGGAAAAGAAGCGCGAGAGCAAAACCGGTGCTGAGTTTAAGAGCAGTAGACATACAAAGACACTAATCTAGTATGCCGCTACGATACCACGGAGATTCACTACTTACCGAACCGCGCGTTGAGCGCTGCGCGTGTCTGCGCGTCGAGCGTGCCTGATTCTACGAGTCCGTGGCTCTTCTGATACGCCTTGAGCGCCACTTCCGTACATTCGTTCATGATGCCGGACACCGGACACTCAACGAGCGTACTTTCGGCTGGCGGATAGAAACCGAGGATCTTGAGTGCTGCTTGGAGTGCATATACGTCCTTCCCTGCTGTGTCCATGCCAGGTGCATAGGTCCAGGTGTGCGGAAGCGCTTCAGTAGTGTACGAGCCGCCTGGTGACCCACCAAGGAAGCGCGCAAGGCCGCGATATGTTTGATATGCAAAGTCGCTGGTGAGCGTATCGCGCACCTCAGGACGCAGCATGCGGGACTCAGTAATGTATCCGTATTCAATCAAGACAGTCGGTACTTTGAGCGAATTGTTGGAACCGAGCGCAATCAGCTGCTGATCCTCCACCACGCCCTGGTTCTCGATGCGGAGCGTCGACGTTGCAGTGAGTGAGTTCAGCTCGCGCGCAATTGATTCTGCGACCGGACGGGATGCTGCACCGTTGCCGAACTGGCTGTCTGGGATGTAGATGGCAAACCCGGTGTTTGCGCCTGGCGTGTACTGGTCGTGGTCTGGCGCATCGTTCACGTGCAGGTTCACGACGAGATCGATATCGTTTTCATTTACCCACTTGTTTATGCCGTAGAGGCGAAGTGCAACGTCAGTAGGCGCAGCGGCATGATCCACCTGCGATCCCTCCTGTATCTCTTTTACCTTCTTCTTCTTTACCATCTTCGCCATTTCCTTCTTCTGCTTGGTGACGAAGCTCTTGATCTTCTTCATCTCCCTATCGAAGTAGCGATCGAGCGTGCGGTTCCAGCTCTCGTTGGTGCGCGCAATGATGACTTCGATGTTCTCGTCCTTACGCAGGTCTGCAGCGAGCTTATTTGCGATCTCCACAACAATCTCGCGCTCATAGACGCCCTGGAATACTGCGCCGCCGTAATTAGGCTCGTGGCCGGGCACGATAAGTATTTTGAGCTCTCCGTCTGCATACGCTTCCTTAAGCTCGCTTGCGCGCGCAGTTGTTGGAAAACCCTTTGCATGCGCCTGGGGCACGCTGCTTATGAGAAATACGCCGATAAGGATGGTTGCAACGAGTGCGCGTGGAGATTTTGTCATCATAAAATAACTATAGGATAAAAGGGCTCATACGTGTGGGGGCTTCTCCAGAAAGGGCGCAAATGCAAAGACGGCGATATACTCTCCCCTATGAAGGAAGACGCGCTCATCGCCTCATACTTTCCGCGCCTGCGCGCTGATCAGAAAAGCGCGCTTACCCGGCTTGGCATTAAGACCGTGCGCGACCTTCTCTATCACTTTCCTGCCCGCTATGAAGCAGCAGGTCCCACAGGAACCGTGATGCAAGTGCAGCCAGGTGCGGACGTAACGCTCTACGGCACTATTAAGAAGCCTGAGACGCGCAAAGCATGGAAGTCACGGCGCCCTATTGCTGAGGCATGGCTTCATGATTCAACGGGAAAAATTAAGCTCATGTGGTTCTCGCAGCCCTATATCGCCAAAATGCTTGCAGACGGCATGGTGGTAAAGATCACCGGACGCGTTGCGGGGACGCAAGACAAGCCATACGTCGCGAACCCTGAGATTGATAAGACGCCCATCTCGCCGGATGATGTGCACGACACACTCTTCAAAGAAGCGGACGACCCGCGCGTGTTTGATGAGACGCTCTATGCGATATACCCGGAAACTAAGGGCATCTCCTCGCTCTGGTTCTTGCACGCGATGAAGCGGGTGTTCGAGGCGAGAGTGCACGAATCCATCATTGATCCGATTCCTCAAGAAATTCTTGAGCGGTATAACCTGCCGACGCTCTCCACCGCGCTTGTATGGATACACGCACCGAAGACTAAGCAGAACGCGGACGCTGCGCGCAAGCGCTTCGCATTTGAAGAAGTGTTTGCAATCCAGCTCGTGCGGCAGAAGGAGCGTATGGATGCTTCGCATGAGACCTCGCTTCCCATTACCACTGACCGAAAGGCGTTGAGCGAGTTCATTGCGTCGTTCCCGTTTCCGCCAACGGGCGCACAATCGCGCACCATCGAAGAGATCGTGGAGGACTTCACTCGCGTGCATCCGATGCGCCGCCTGCTTGAGGGCGATGTCGGTAGCGGAAAGACTGCGGTCGCAGCAGCAACAAGCTACATGGTCGCAACCTCAACGCCGCCAGGACGCGCATCTGGCGCCCTCCAGATTGCGTACATGTGTCCTACTGAGATTCTCGCTAAGCAGCACTTCTCCACCTTCGTTTCTTACTTCAAGGATCACCCAATACCGATCGGCCTCATTACAGGCAGCGAGTGCCGGAAGTTCCCATCAAAAGTGCGGCACGAAGAGTCTGCGAAAGTATCACGCGCGCAGTTTGCAAAATGGGTAGCCAATGGCGAGATACCGATCGTCATCGGCACGCACGCGCTTGTATACAAGTCTCTCGATTTCAAGAACCTTGCGTACGCCATCATCGATGAGCAGCACCGCTTCGGCAAAGCGCATCGCCAGAAGCTCACCAAGAAAGGCGGCACTTCCCCGCACCTGCTTTCCATGACCGCAACACCCATTCCGCGCACGCTTGCGCTCACGCTCTACGGCGATCTTGATATATCGCTGCTTGATGAGATGCCCGTGGGCCGCAAGCCGATTATTACCGAGGTGCTGGGGCCCGAGAAGCGCGAGGCTGCGTATGCACGCGTACGCGCAGAGCTTAAGGCCGGCCGTCAGGCATATGTCATCTGCCCGCGCATCGATGAACCTGATCCGACGAAGGAGCTTGCCGTGCAGGCACGATCGGTAAAGGCTGAGGCGGAGCGATTGAAGCGTGATGTGTTCCCCGAGGCTTCGATCGACATCCTGCATAGCAAGATGACCCCTGCTGCTAAAGAGGATGTGATGCGGCGCTTTGCAAACAATGAGGTGCAGATTCTCGTCGCCACCTCTGTGGTTGAGGTCGGCGTCAACGTCCCTAACGCTACGGTCATCTTGATCGAGGGCGCTGAACGCTTCGGACTCTCACAGCTCCACCAGCTGCGCGGACGCGTCATACGCTCAAACCACCAGGCGTACTGCTTTGCACTCCCTGAATCCTACGGCAATGCGACCAAGGAGCGCTTGAAGGCGCTCACTACCGCAAAGAACGGCTTTGAGCTTGCCGAATACGATCTTGCGCTCCGCGGGGCCGGAGAGCTGTCCGGTAGCCGCCAGTGGGGCGTCTCAGACATCGCTATGGAAGCGATCAAGAACCTAAAGCTTGTTGAGGCAGCACGCAAAGAGGCGCAGGAGCTTGTCGCCCGGGACCCGGACCTTAAGACTCTTCCTCATTTTGAGGCATACCTCAAAGCAAAGGCTGAAGACATACACTTTGAGTAGCGTTTTATTTACACAACCAGGCGTACACGGTACGCTACGCCCATGGTGAAGAAGATTTTCACAGTTGTTGTGTACATTTTTGCTGGAATTGGCCTCTTTCTCGTCTTTGGATACGCTGCAGTGCGCTTTGGACTCACGAACGAGAAAGGCATCATTGATACTCAGCGCGAGACGTTCCTCGAGGGCGCTTCTCCATCCAAAGCAGTCGCTGAGGAAGCATATAGCGGTCCCTGGCAGGAATCTGAAGAGTGGAAGGTGCTTGAGTCTGCCATACGCAGGGATGAGGCAGTCATCAACCGTGCAGCTGCAGATGCGGGCGTTCCAGCCCGCCTTATCGTTGCAAACCTCGTTGCTGAACAGCTTCGCCTGGTCTTTACCGAACGCGAAGCATACAAG
>DATMJP010000053.1:0-4758 GCA_035553815.1 Minisyncoccota bacterium | reverse complement strand
CTTGTATGGCCGAGCAAAAACACATAGCGATCACCATGCCGCAAAATGCGACGCCTTCTTTCTCAAACGCAACGCAGGTGAATGTATCGGATGATTCTGTTGTTCTTCAATTCGCGTACCTGCGTCCTAATAGTCCGAATGGGCAACTTATTGCAGAAATCGTCCTCTCGCCTAAGCATGCGATTGATTTCAACCGAGCTCTGGACTCAACCATAAAACAGCACTTCACACGTCATCTAGAACAGCGGGAGGGTTAAGATGAAGTCTTCATCTTCCATTCATACCGCATAGGTGAAGCTATTAGTGGATAGTGGCAGCAATGCCAGATAATGCATTAACGTAATTCCAGATATGACTATGAAGAAGAAAATCCTAGGTGCATTGGCAGTTGCAGGCGTGCTTGCAGGTCCTGCTATCGGCTATGCGCAGACATTCGCGTATGTTGATCAGGCAGGCGATGTTCGCACTGTTGAGGCAGATACCGCAAACTCAGCTCTTGTGACTGCTCCAAGCATCCACCAGAACAGCGGCGTTATGCTCATTGATAGCACCGACGACTCTGATGTTGTCGGCGATGACGTCCCGGTTCAGTAAAATCTTGAAATGAAATGCGAAAGGGCCCGGTACAAATTACCGGGCCCTTTCGCATACGTTTCTGTAGCGTTCATGAACTGCTGAGCTGGCCAACGCTTCTCATTTCTATATACTAACGATAGGTGGTAGCGCAGCCTAACGAACTATATCCATGATCTATAAACACACATTTGTGCTCAGCGCTCTATTTATTTTTGCGCTTGTGGTTACTCCATCACATGCATCTGCAGCAACCAAGCGTCCAAGCTGCGAACTTACCGTCACCACCTCAGTAGGGAAGGAGACCATTAGAAACAAGGCGGAAGTTCTTGTACGCGAGGGGGAAGACATAACCATTGCGTGGGAAAGCGACAATGCAAAGAAAGGTACTGACAAAGGAGGGGACTCGATCCCCCTTTCAGGCTCTGTAACCGAGTCTCCATCACGCGATACCAAATATTCGTACTCGTTCACAGGGACGGGCTCTTCTCGTAAAGCAAAGTGCGAAGTCAGAGTACAAGTTGCGGAAGGCACCATCAGCACTTCTTCTCTGACAACTACTAATTCAAAGCCGACACTTTCCGGCGACGCATCTGGTACTAAGACAGTCCAGGTCGTCATTCGTAAGGAAGGATCCACGAAGCCTGTTTTCACGAGCAAGCACGTGAAAGTGAAGCGTGGTGAGTGGGAGGTAAAGACTACCAAGACGCTGCCTGATGGTACGTATACCGTCGAGCTGCTTGCCGAGAAAAAGTGGGAACTTAACACGCTCGACAAAGCAACGCTTGCTGTAGGGGAGTCCTCTACCCCTTCTTCAGCAAGCACTACCGGCGCATCGACACTTACCGTATCAACCGTGCCCCTCCTCTTTGGTGGAACCGCTACGCGCGGCACCTCGGTTCCCGTTGCGTACTTGCAGATCAAGAACACGGGTAAAGTTGCAACTTCTCTAACCGGCGTCACGCTGAAGCAGAACGGTTCGGCACCACTCTCTGCTATTACGTCTCTTGAGGTGCGTGATGATAAGGGCATTTCACGCGGTATCACCGCTGCAAAGCCTGCAGCAAACGGTACACTCTTTGCATCTGCGGATGCCGTTATTGAGCCGGGGCAAGTCCGACTCTTTACAGTGCGCACAACAGTAAGTCCTGCAGCATTTGCTGGCACCCAGCTCATGCTCGACGTACAATCCATCTCGACCAATTCAAAGGCAACAGGGCAGTTCCCTCTACGCGGAACGACGTATACTATCCGCTAGGCACTACTTAGACCACACATGCATCCCACAGCCACCATTGCTCTCGTACTCGTAGCGCTTGCAGTTGGTGGCTTTGTGTATCTCGGTTATCCAATCCTGAGAGCTGTACACGCATCCAAGGACCTCATGGAGCGTGCGACACCCTATGAACAACATCCAGCATCTGCGACGATGCGCATACTTATCGCAGGTGACAGCACTGCGTACGGTACGGGTGCCGCTCGGCCTGAAGAGTCACTAGCAGGCAGGCTTGGTGCAGACTTTCCGCAGGCAGATATTGAGAATGTATCTCAGAATGGACTGAGGCTTGAAGGATTGAATGAGAAGCTCAGCACGCTTGAGTCTGGTGCGTACGATCTTGTGATCCTTCAAATCGGTGCCAACGATATTGTTGGCTTCACTGCTCTACAGAAGGTTCGCAGCGAGCTCGTGCGCGCTCTCGATCATGCTGAGGAGCTCGGCTCGGCTGTGGTGGTCATCACCTCAGGCAACATAGGCCTTTCGCCAGTCTTCAAGGCACCGATCTCAGCCCTCCTCTCAGAGCGGACACGCGCAGTGCGATCCATATTCCAAGAAGAAATCGCAAAGCGACAGCAAGTCGCGTATGTAGATTTGTACAAGAATAGGGAAGACGAACCCTTCAATAGGGATATTCCTCGCTATTACGCCTCTGACTTGTTCCACCCCAGCGGAGATGGCTATGGGCTCTGGTACCAAGAACTGAAGCCCCTACTGCCATCATCCTTGGCAAATTAAAGAGATAGAAGGACGCGCAAGAAGACCATTCTGATTGCCATTCTGCGATCTCGGCAAGAAAAGATACGGCCCACTTTCTTGCTGTTTTGAAGAGAGAAGGGGTGCATGCGATGCAGGGTTCAAAGCAGCCCACTTACTGGCTTTCTGTACTATATAGTCGCAAAAGATATATTGTGCGACGCTTATAGATCAAAGCCCAGAGGCTCTAAAAGCTCTGATCTCTCTGTATCCGTATTCCCTATTTCACCTTCCCTACACTTTGTTCAGTCCAAGATACAAACTGTGTAGTCTTGCACTATGCGAGGTATAAAAGTCCCGTTTCCATCCACTTCCCCGGCCAGAACTAGGGAAGCGGCAGGGAGGAGGTTGAAATATTGAATTGCTGCTTTAGCAGCTAAGGGCTCTATAGCCTTCACTCCCCTACTTCCCTGTCAGGATGCCTAAAAAGCGCGGCTATCGATTTTCCCATTTATGAACTATACTGATGAGTATGACTAACGAACCACAGAACGACGACGTAGTAGTTCCTGAGACCACAGACACAGAAGTGACTGCGGCGCCAGAAGCTCCAGAAGAAACTACTGAAGAAGAAGCGCAGCCAGCTACTGAAGCTCCTGCAGAGTAAAGAAAAGGCCCTGACAAGTTCAGGGCCTTTTCTTTACTCTCTACTGAGTCCTAGCACTTCACGTTTGCCATGATGTACTCATAGGCTTCGTCTACGGTATCGACAACTTTGTAGAGATCGAGATCCGCCTCATCAACCGCCTTGTACTCCTTGTAGAGGCGCTCCTCAAATATCTTAATGAATGGATCCCAGTACTCTTTGCCATAGAGGACGATGGGCACCTTGCGGATCTTCTTTGTCTGCACCAGTGTGACAATCTCACTAAACTCATCGAGCGTGCCGAAACCTCCCGGGAAATACACGTATACCTCGGACGCAAAAGTGAGCATCACTTTGCGGACGAAGAAGTGATGGAATGTCACCATCTCCGTGAGGTAGGTGTTTGGCGCCTGCTCCATATCAAGCTCGATGTTGAGACCAATGGAGTCGCCGCCAGCCTCATAAGCACCCTTGTTTGCTGCCTCCATGATGCCATCGCTCCCGCCGGTAATTATGGCGAAGCCGGACTTTGCGAGACGGCCTGCAAGCTCAGTTGCCGCGTCGTAAACAGATTGATCAAAGCTCTGGCGCGCGGTACCAAAGAATGACGCAGCAAGACCGTACTTCTGAATGACATCAAATCCCTCCACAAACTCAGACATGATCTTAAACACCCGCCAGCTCTCAAGCTGTCGAGGTTTGCAGACGAGCGGCGCAGGCACCTCGGGTACTTCATGCTTCCCTTCCTGGATCGCACGCGTAAGCACTGCACCCATGGCATGGTGCTTCTCGTTCGTTTCCGGCATGCCGCTCAAAGGATCAATGTCTGGAACCGTTGAAGCGTCTGCAGGTATCGGATCCTGTCGCGTTTTTAATTCGTCTGCCATGGTATGTCAAAAGTACTAAATTCGGGCAATGTCTTTTTAGTATACGCTATGCGCATAAACACCTCTGCGTGGGATAGCGCTCCTGTGAGCGCATTATGCGGTCGGGGCTCTTCAGGAATGCCGCAGTAGCGAAGTGCGAAATCAAGATTGATAAGTGAGTGCCCCTTCCCTACAGGTGTCGGTACTCCCTGCTTAGTCATGTGCAGCCACACGAGCGTATGGATATCGATAGTGCGTTTAGCAAACGGAAACTCGACACCGGCGCGCTTGCAGGCGGCACGGACAAAGTCATGGTCAAATGATACGTTCTGGGCGATCAAGGTCATATTCTGCGGCCGATCGGTTGCCCATGCGACAAATGCACGAATGAGCTCTGCCTCGCTCTTCTTTTCTCCGCGCGTAAGCTCCTCTTTGGTAAACCCATTTATGGCGAGTGCTTCGTCAGTCATGTGTGCGCCTTCCCAGACACCACACTCGTCATAGAACTGATTCTCTGGCTCATCGGTATCGACTGCACCAAGAGAGACTATGGAGCAGCGCTCAGGATCGAGTCCTGTCGTTTCAACATCAAGCGCGATCATAAATCCATACTATCAGAGTCCTTTGCAGTTCTTAGCCGGCCTATACCCTTTCGCTTCAGCCTCTTCCTTGGTTGCAAACCAAACCTTATTCTCTTCATT
>DATMJP010000052.1:0-6890 GCA_035553815.1 Minisyncoccota bacterium | reverse complement strand
TACCGGTATACCGAAGCAAAGATGGCGCGTCTTGCAGACGACATGCTGCGCGATCTTGAGAAGGAGACGGTAGCCTGGGCGCCAAACTTCGACGGTTCAAAGCAGGAACCAACCGTCCTCCCAGCTGCAGCGCCGAACCTTCTTCTAAACGGCGCGCTTGGCATTGCAGTGGGTATGGCAACCAACATTCCGCCGCATAACCTGCGCGAGATCGTGGACGCGACTACCGTTTTGATAGATAACCCCGATGCGACCACAGACGATCTCTTGGAGCATGTGAAGGGTCCAGATTTCCCGCTTGGCGGCATTGCCTTTAACCAGGCAGATATCAAGCATGCCTACACCAACGGCAAGGGCGGCGTTGTGGTGCGCGGCGAAGCGGAGATTGTCGAGGAGAAGAAGGGAACTTCGATCATCATTACCTCGATTCCATACCGCGTAAACAAAGCAGACCTCATCACCCGCATTGCAGACCTCGTACGCGATAAGAAAATCGAGGGCATTAAAGACTTGCGCGACGAATCTACGGACGATATTCGCGTTGTGGTTGAACTCAAGGGTACTGCGCACCCGCAGCAGGTATTGAATGCGCTCTATAAGCACACGGAGCTCGAGTCAACATTCCACTACAACATGCTCGCGCTCGTGGACGGCGTACCGCAGACCCTGTCCCTGAAGGGCATGCTTGAGGAGTTCATTACGCACCGCTTAGTGGTGGTGGAGCGCCGCACCCAGTACGAACTGCGCAAAGCAGAGGAGCGCGAACACATTCTCCTTGGCCTCTCTAAGGCGCTTGATCACATTGATGAAGTGATTGCGATCATCAGGAAGTCTAAGGATGTACCCGATGCAAGCGCACAGCTTCAGAAGAAGTTTGGCTTCAGTCCGATTCAGGCGCAGGCAATTCTTGACATGCGCCTCCAGAAGCTTGCAGGCCTTGAGCGCAAGAAGATCGAGGACGAGCTCAAAGAAGTACAGGCACTTATCAAGAAGCTCAAGAATATCCTCTCTTCAAAGAAGAATATTCTTGCGGTAGTGCGCGAAGAATTGCTCGAGGTGCGTGAAAAGTACGGAGACGATCGCCGCACGAAGATCGTGAAGGGAGGTGTGAAGAATATCTCGGTAGAGGATCTCGTGCCAGACGAAGAGTCGGTGCTGGTGATTACCGCAGGCGGCTACGTGAAGCGCACGAATCCGAACGAGTACAAGGTGCAAAAGCGCGGCGGCGTGGGCGTTATCGATATGTCGACCAAGGAGGAGGATGTGGTGACGCACTTCCTCGTGGCAAGCGCGCACTCTGACCTTCTTTTCTTCACTGATTACGGCAAGGCATACCAGCTCAAGATGTACGACCTTCCGGAAGGCAAGCGCGCAACTAAGGGCAAGTCCATCATGAACTTCCTTCAGCTCGCTGCTGATGAGAAGGTGACAAGCGTGCTTCCCGTGCCCAAGGGTGCTGCAAGCGACGCGATGTCGGTCTTCTTCGTTACGCAGGAAGGCGTGGTCAAGAAGGTCGCCGCAAAGAACTTCGCTGACGTGCGCCGTTCAGGCATCATCGCTATAAGCCTCAAGGGAGGGGACAAGCTCGTGTCTGCGCACCTTGCAAGCGATGGCGACAGCATCTCTATTGTGACTGCAAAGGGCCAGTCTATACGGTTTGATGAAGCAGATGTGCGCGCAATGGGCCGCACTGCAGCAGGCGTGAAGGGTATGAACGTGAAGAAGGGTGATCGCGTGGTGTCTGCTGAGATTGTCTCAGGCGCAGCCGCTAACGCATCTCTGCTCATCATCATGAACAAGGGATACGGCAAGCAGACCAGCTTTAACGAATACAAGATCCAGGGTCGCGGCGGTTCAGGCATTAAGACTGCAGATGTTACTGCAAAGACAGGAGAGATCATTGGTGCCAAAGTCCTTCATGGCGAGGAGGCGAAGGACGAGGAGATTGTCGTTATCTCAAAGAAGGGTCAGGTTATCCGCTGCTCGGCAGGAGAGATCCCATCGCTCTCACGTGCGACGCAGGGTGTGCGCATTATGAAGATGCGCGAAGGCGATTCAATCGCCTCGATGGTGGCGCTCTAATCCATCACTATGCTATTTGGAAAGCGAAATACCAATGAAGTGCTTGCAACATCGGCAAATGACAATGCTGATCTGGAAACTGAGCGTACGGAACGTTTGCAGGCAGAAGGAGAGCGTCAGCAGGAGACGTGGTCAGTGCTCCGCAACATAGTTTCTGACGACGTGTGGATGCTTCTCGGCCAGCTCTCGCTCGCTGAATCCTTCGAGGACTTTGGCAAGGGCGTTGATTGGCTCAATACCGTGACCCGCACGGAGCGCGGTGCCCCTGTTGATACGAATGCAGAGCCACAGATGATCGGCGTGCTTAATTTCACACGCCAGTGGAAGCTCCGCGTGTCTCGCTATCCAGACGGCGGCATTCGCTACGAAGCACTCCCATAGGTTTGATAGATACAATATTTGTGGTATAAATGCGCTGACCAAACGCGGTCATTTGTTCTAACCACAAAGGAGCCCGGCAATGTCCGAGACTCGTAATCCCGAAGAACTGAGTCTCCGGCTTGCACGGACTCTGAACGATCTCGCCGCCATCGGCGACACGTTCGAAGCGCCACCGCCCATCACCACCGAAGGTGAAGACTGGCGCGTCACCGTGCCGGTCTCAGACCGCATCAAGCGCATGCTCATGCTGCGCAAGCGGTACATCGATGAACTCAGGTCGGTGCAGACGCAAATGCAGAACCTGCTTCCTGCGACCAGCAGAAAGCGTCCCGAAGCTGTTTCGGAATTCGAAGCGCTGAAGGCGACCTTCATCGACCTGGATCTGCAGCACAAGTTCCTGTGTATGCTGTTTGAGACCGAGCTGCGACTCGATTTCCCGGACATGCAGGAGGCTTCGTGTCTCCGGTTCGATCCGGAGTGGCGCATGCACTACAAGCCGATTCCGGGCGCGCCGCCACCGACTCTGGTCATCGTCGACCTGAGGTCGGAGACAGCCGACAGGCCGCACGGCCTGCACTAAAGTTCTCTGGGGCAAGGCCCGCGCAGCGATGCGCGGGCCTTCTCATATATGTGGGTTCACACATCATGCGCGCGGTTCTCCTTGCTATACTTCATGCATGCAGTTCTGTAGTCCGCAACACAACATTCTTCAAATAGGCCTGCGCGAGGGTCTTAAGGTTGGTGATCTTGGAGCGGGTACTGGACACTACGCGCTTATCGCGGGCGCCATTGTGGGCGAGACTGGCCGTGTGTACGCAGTTGATATTCAGGAGGACGTGCTGAAGTCGCTCCGTCAGGAGGCAGCACAGCGCGGCCTGACAAACGTTGAGACCATCTGGGGAGATTTTGAAAAGCCAGGCGGCACTAAGCTGCGCGATCACTCACTTGATGTTGTGCTTCTTTCCAACACGCTCTTCCAGCTTGAACACAAAGAGGGAGCGCTTGCTGAGATAAAGCGCATCTTAAAGCCAGGCGGGAAGTTGCTTGTCGTTGACTGGGCAGGCTCGTACGAAGGCATTGGTCCGCACGCTGACCAGGTGGTGACCGAATACCAGGCAGAGGATCTCTTTATCACAGGCGGGTTTCATAAGGTGAAGAGTTTCCGTGCCGGTCCGCACCATTACTCGATTGTGTTCACAGCACCCTGATATAGTTTTCGTATGGACATACTCAAAATGCGCCCGTTCCAGATCATCGTGATCGTGATCTTTGGATTCCTTGCTCTCATCGGCCTGTTCCTGTTTGCCAACTACTCCGGATTCGGCGGCGGGAAGGCAACCGTGGGATCGGTAACCATCTGGGGCACGATACCTGCAGACTCTATGCAGGCAGGGCTGCGCTCACTCGTGGAGGCGCATAAAGAGTATGGAAGCGTCCGGTATGTAGCTAAGAATATTGAAACGTTTGAGGCGGACTTGAACGAAGCAATTGCTTCTGGTGTCGGCCCTGATCTTATCCTCATTACCCAGGAGCAGCTTCTTGCGCAGCAGAATAAGCTTACGCTCATTCCCTACGCATCTATTTCTGAGCGCACATATATAGACAGCTATCTTCCTATCTTTGAACTCTTTCTTACAAGTGAAGGGACGTATGGTGTGCCGCTTGCCGTAGATCCGCTTGTTATGTACTACAACCGTCCCATGCTCGCTTCGGTTGGCGTCGCAGAAGCGCCGCGCAGCTGGGAAGGGGTAACGGGACTCGTTGCGCTCCTAACGAGAAAGCTTCCTGATCACACAGTAACGAAGAGTCTCGTTGCGATAGGTGAGTATGACAACGTAACCAATGCGCGTGCAATCGTCTCGCTCCTCTTGCTCCAGTCAGGCAACAAGCTCACTCAGGAGACCAATAGCGGTCTGCGCGCAGCCCTCAGCTCGTCAGGCGGCGGCATGTTTGGCGTCTCGCCGGCAGAGTCTGCGCTCACCTTCTACACGCAGTTCGCAAATCCAACGAAGACCGTGTACTCATGGAATCGCGCATTGCCAGAATCGCGCCAGGCATTCCTTGCCGGCGATGTCGCGCTCTATCCGGGCTTTGCATCCGAGCGCCCGCTTCTTTCCGCTGGAAATCCAAACCTTGATTTCGATATGGCCGCTATACCGCAGCTTGATACTGCGACGACGAAAGTAACGTACGGACATGCATACGTGCTTGCGATTCCAAAAGCCTCAAAGAATGCATCAGGAGCGTTCCAAACGGCGATGGCGCTCGCAGCGAAGGATGTCGGTCCGCAGGTTGCACGCGCGCTTTCGATGGCGCCTGCGCTTCGCAGTGCGCTTAAGCCGGGCGAGAATGATTTCTACACCCCCGTCTTCTACCCAGAAGCGCTCGTTGCGCAGGGCTGGCTATCCCCAGCGCCGCGCACAACCGACGAGATCTTCAGCACTATGATAGGAAACATAACCTCAGGCCGCAGAAGCGTACGTGATGCCCTCTTTACGGCAGATCAGGCGCTTGATGCAGCTCTATAATCTATGAAACTCATCATCTCACTCCTTGCGCTCATACTTCTTACGGCAGGTCCAATCGCCGTGCTTGCGCAGACGACCGGTGGTACCGGAGGTGGCGGCACGCAGGGCGGTACTGGTGGCGGTGGTACGCAAGGTGGTACCGGAGGTGGCGGCACGCAGGGCGGTACTGGTGGCGGTGGTGAGGCGACGCGCCTTATAAACCCGCTTGATAACATTGATTCGCTTGAAGGCTTGCTAGGAAAGATTCTCGAAGCAGTTGTTGAGATCGGCGCTATCATCCTCGTGCTCGCCATTATCTATGTTGGCTTTAAGTTTGTTGCTGCGCAGGGCGCAGAGGAGAAGATCAAAGAAGCGCGTGCTGCGCTCGTGTGGACGGTCATCGGCGGCCTAATACTCCTTGGCGCGCAAGCTATTACCATGGTGATCCAAGAGACAGTCAAAGGCCTATGATGAAGCTTCTTGCAGCGCTTGGCCTCCTGCTTGTTCCTGCATTTGCGCGAGCCGCTTCCTTTAAGGAGTTTGTGAATGAGGAGGTGGTGCCATTCGTTGATACGCTCGTACTGCTTTTCTACGCGCTTGCCTTCATATTCTTCTTGATAGGCGTTGTTCGCTTCTTTTTCTCTCAGAGCGACGAGGGAAGGAAAGCTGGAAGGGCTTTCGTACTCTGGGGCCTTATCGGATTCGTCGTACTCTTTGGCGTCTGGGGCTTCGTGAAGCTCCTCCTGTCCATAATCCCGCAGGTAGGTGTATAACCTGCTTTACGGACCCTTTTTGCTTGCTACTCTTACCAGCATGAAGAAAGCACTACAGGTTCTCGCACGGTTAGGGGCGGCAGTTGGCATATTCATAGTTCCAGCATTTGCGTTTGCACAGACGACTGCGGGAAGCACCGAGCTTGAGCTCGGCCGTATGACAAAGGTCATTCAAGAGATTCTTAACTTCGTTGATGGCACGCTTGTTCCAGTTATCTTTGCAATCGCGTTCATCGTATTCATCTGGGGCGTATTCACGTACTTCATTGCAGGTGGAGCAAACGAGGAGAAGCAGAAGGAGGGCAAGAAGTTCATCTTCTACGCGCTTATCGGTTTTGTGCTCATGATCTCCCTCTGGGGCATTGTGAACCTGCTCGTGGGCACGCTTGGTTTTGAGCGCCAGAGCCGTCCGTGCCTACCAACCTTTAGTGGTCCATGTATAGAGAGCGGATCTACTGATAAGAATTAGTTTTCCCCACGAATCCTAAGCTCGTATTGACGCTTCATCTATCCGTTCTATCCTTAAGAGGTATTCGGCGTTAGTAACTAAAGTAATCCTATGAAGAAATTCGCCTATGCAGCTGCACTCTTCGCGTTCCCGCTCCTTGCGGCCGCGCAGGTAGACAGCTTGCAGGACTTGGCATCGTTCGTTATCGATTTCATTAACAACATTGCGGTACCGCTTGTCTTCTCAATCGCGTTCATCGTATTCATCTGGGGTATCTTCCTCTACTTCATCTCTGGTGGTCACGATGAGGAGGCTAAGGACAAGGGAAAGAGCCTCATGGTGTACGGCCTCGTCGGCTTCTTCATCATGGTCTCTGTCTGGGGTCTCGTGAACATTCTTACAGGTACCTTGAACCTTGAGAATCAGATTCCGGAGCTCCCGGAAGCGCCGGAAGCTAACTAGCGCCGTTCTCCACGCAAGAACCCGCACAGACTTGTGCGGGTTCTTGCTATTATTGAGGTACACACATCTATGTTTGATTCATTCATCCAAAAAGTCACCACCGAGATCATCGATCCGATCATTACGCTCATCGCGCTTGCCGCATTCGCACTTTTCGTGTGGGGTGTGGTTACATTCATCCGTAACGCAGACAACGAGGAAAAGCGCTCAACAGGGCAGCAGCATATGATCTGGGGC
>DATMJP010000051.1:0-11234 GCA_035553815.1 Minisyncoccota bacterium | reverse complement strand
AAACTCCGCAGGCTGCACCGTAATAAATCCAAGATCAAGCCAGCGTGTCGCGCCATTTGTGGTGAGACCCAGTCCTGGCACAAATACGAGTGCAGTCAGTATGAGACTTCCAATGTAAAGCGGCAGAATTCCCTTCAGCAGCAGCTTGGGCGGCGCAAATCGAAGTGCGATTAGTATCGCGATGCCAGGCAGAAGACCAAGCAGAAGCTGAGTAAGCGCAAGGCGCCACGGAGCGCCGTCTGCACGCGCCAGAAGACCGAGCGCTGCAGAGGAGAACATGGCTATGCCGCTCACCACCAGGATGAGCACGATGAACGCGAAGAGCCGATCGCCTGAGAGTCGCATGGCCTACTTAAGGAGCGCGAGTGCGACGCCAAATATGCCGGCGATAATGGTGACCACCCAGTACCGCATGGTTACCTTGTACGCAGGCCAACCAAGCATCTCAAAATGGTGATGTATAGGCGCTACTTTAAAGAGTTTCCGCTTAAATAGTTTCTTTGACGCAACTTGCAACACGTTAGTAGCGACTGTAGCTGCAAGCGGGAATGCGATTACGGGAAGCACAGAAACGCCGACACCTTCGCCAAGCACGTCCGCGGAAAATGCAGTGACCGCAAGCGCCATGGTGAGCGCCATCGTACCAGTCTCAGATAAGTAAAAGCGTGCCGGCGGAATATTGAACCAGACAAACGCAAGCAATGCGCCGCCAACTGTAGCTGCAAATGCTGAGAGTGCGATCTGATCCTGAGCAAATGCAATACCTGCATACGCCATGAAAATAATTGCAAACACGCCGCCTGCGAGACCATCAATGCCATCAATAACGCCGCTTGCATAGAGCGCAAGCGCGACGAACATGAAAAATGGGATGAAGAATATGCCGAGCGGAATCGCACCGAGAAATGGCACGCCAACTGCAGCAATGCCGAGCTTCGCGTAAAACCACCATCCTGCAAATAGGCCAAAGAGCGCAACTACGACAAGGCGTTTTGGAAGCGAGAGACCTCCCCTGCTCTGAGTTACCTCAAGCACGTCATCAATGAGGCCGACGAGGCCACCGATGAGCAGCGCTACCAACGGAATCCAGGTCTGACTGCGATCAACCAGGTTGAGTTCAAGGAACGATGACTCAAAGATCGTACCTAGGACTAACAACAGCAACGCGGTGAGCGAAACAGTGCTCCAAATGAGAATGCCGCCCATGCGCGGTACATTCACCTCGCGCTCTTCATGGAGCTTATTGAATAGCGGCGTCCCGTTCCCATCTCCCATGCCCTTGTGCTTGCCACCCTTCTTCTTCCACGCCTTGTGCTTGTAGAGATAATGCGTAAGTACTGGCGCAGAGGCTATGCCGATCGCAAAGGCGATGATGAAGGGAATGAGAACACGTGCAGCGTCAAATAGCATAAGCAATTAGGAAGGTGCGATACCGGCGAAGTGTGCCAGGGTTGCTTTCATGAGGCGATTCACATCAGTAAATCTGCCCTCACGGGAAGAACCAAGCACAACAACCGCAACGGGGTGATCGATGCCCGCATCAAATACGACGACAAGGTTACCGCCAGCAAGGTCAGTAAAGCCCGTCTTCGAGAGCAGCACGCCCGGGACCGTGATTACGCCTTGGTTGGTGTTCTCCTGCGTATGCGTCATGCCGCTCACGGAAGTGACGGTTACCGATGACTCGGTCGTTGCGCGCGCCAAGTGAGGCGCCTTCTTCAGGAGCTCACCCGCAAGCACGGCAACATCATGTGCTGAGCCGTACCCGCCAGACACTTCAAGATCTACATCAAGACCAGTGCCGTTGACCGCATAGGTTTGTGAGAGATGCGCTGCTTGCGCTGCGCTCGCCATGAGTGAAGAGCCGGCGACTCCTTTTGCCGCACCAGCTGCGCTTGCGATAGCCGCAGAGGCATCATTTGAAGACGAAACAAGTGCTAGTCGCGCGAGGTCTTTAAACAAGAACGTCTCGCCAAGGAAGAACCCGCTCTCCCCCTCTACTGCAAGCGCCTCTGCATCGATGGTGATTGGCGTTGTGTCACTCAAAATATCGGCTGCAGCGTATATGGTAAGAAGCTTGGTAAGAGATGCTAGCGGGAGCTGCGCCTCTGCATTCTTTTCATAAAGCACTTCCCCGGTCTTTAGGTCGTACACAATAGCCGCCTTTCCTTCATGCCAGACATTGGCAAATGCATCAGGTGCAGGGGCGCGCTCTTCCACAGGAGCAGTAACAAGTTCCGCAGCATCACTCTCTGCACCTAGGTACGTGAGTACGCCAAGCGCGACTGAACCAGCCAATATAACAATGCCCGCCTGCCAGAGGAGGCGTTCATCCTTCTTCATGCGCCGCAAGAAATTTCTACTCTTCATGGTGTTCTCCTGCTTCAGCCGTAGCTTCATCCTTAAGCGTTGCTGCAAACCGCGTATACTCTGGAAGATCCTCTTTGCGAGTAACGCCTAGGTGTCCAAGCGCATCAACGGTGGCTGTATACAGCGCACGGCGCTTGTCGGTCGGATCTTCAGTACGCTCTATAAGGCCGCGCAGCAAAAGTGAGCGAATAGCAGCGCTTGAATTAACGCCACGCACCCAGTCTATCTGGCCGCGCGTTGCTCCGCCCTGGTACAGAATTATGGCAAGCGCTTCAAGTCCAGCCTTTCCAAGATCACGAGAGAGTTCGCTCTCGCGCAGCTTCTGAACCAGATCGTTTGCTTGAGGAGATGTCCGTAGTTCCACCTCGTTCTCCGTTTCAATAAGCGTGATGCCGCGCTCGGTAAGGGTTTCGCGAAGCTCAGCAATAGCAGCATCAATAAGGTCAGCGGTAACTGCAAAAAAGCCGGCCAAGCGCTTCTTGGCAATCGGCTCGCCAGCCGCAAAGAGGACCGCTTCAAGTGCTGCGGAGGGAGATAGGGCCATATATACGTATCAGAATACCTCAGAACTACCGGACGGCAATCGCCCACATTGGGAAACCAGGGGGAGGCCTCTTCATCTGATACACTCATCCGTATGACCGTACTCGACAGTATTATTCTTGGCGTTGTTGAAGGCCTTACCGAGTTCCTCCCCATTTCTTCAACTGGCCACCTTATCTTAGTGGGCGAGCTTCTTAACCTTCCCGCTACCGAGTTCTTGAAGAGCTTCATGATCGCTGTCCAGCTGGGCGCCATTCTTGCAGTGGTGCTCCTTTACTGGAAGAAGTTCCTTGATATCGAGGTTTTAAAGCGCCTCGCTGTTGGCTTCATACCCACTGGCATCATTGGATTCACCCTGTACCAACTCATTAAGGAGTACCTGATCGGCAACACGGGCATCGTGCTCATCTCGCTCTTTGTCGGCGGTATTGCGCTCATTGCATTTGAACTCTTCCATAAGGAATCAAAAGATGGGCATGAAGAGATCCGCTCACTCCCCTACCCTACGGTCGCGCTCGTCGGTCTCTTTCAGTCTGTTGCCATGATTCCAGGCGTCTCGCGCTCGGCGGCTACTATTGTGGGCGGCCTTTTGCTCGGCATGCGCCGTACGACGATCGTTGAATTTTCATTCCTGCTTGCGGTACCGACAATGCTTGCCGCTACTGGCTACGATCTTCTTAAAAGTGCAGACGCCTTCCCTGCTGATGGGTACGGCTTACTCCTCATAGGATTTATTACTTCGCTTCTTGTAGCGCTTCTATCCATGCGCCTTCTAATTGCTTTTGTGAAGAAGCACACCTTTATACCGTTTGGTATCTACCGCATTGTGCTTGCAGTGCTTTTCTTCCTCTTCGTGTTTATATAGCTATACAAGTTCATACTCCCAACCTGGTTGCCATGCTTTCGTCTTTCTCCAATCCTCTTCAAATGCTTCTTTCCAAGTTTTCCCTTTGAGAAGCACATCAAGTGCAAGCTGCGGTGCTTTGTGAGCAACTAACGCGACTTTCTTCCGGTCGTGATCACGCCTCAGCATAGTGAGGAAGTCTTGTATTCGTAATTTCACATCCTCATAGCTTTCACCTCCCGGTAATGGTTCATAAACTGCCCTCTCTTGAGCAGGCTCAACTATATATGAGGGTTGGCCATTTAACTTCCCATAATTACATTCACGTAAACGGCTATCCTCATATATGGGTGTTAAATCTTCAAAGACAATAGCAGCTGTGCGTACGGCACGCTGCAGGTCGGAACAAAAAACAATGTCGAAGTGGCGTCCTTGTAGTGTATTTCTTAATTCCTGCGCCTGCTGCTCACCAAGTGTTGAGAGCGCAACGTCATTCCATCCAGAAGAAAGCTTCTGCTCGTTGTCAGAAGTCGTTCCGTGTACGAAGTACGTTATTTGGATAGACATAGATGCTTAGCGTAGGCCCTGTATATCCGCGACGAGTTCTGGGAATGACTCCATTCTGAAATGGTCGCGATCTGCGAAGATTGATGTTCGCGCATACGGAAGCTTGCTCTGGTATTTTGCAAGATCGGTAAAGGGCACGATCGGATCATCCGTACTATGGTAGAGGTATATGCGCGCGGCTTGCTCGGCCATTTTCTCAAGTGATTCAGGAAGCACAAAATCTGCAAGCGAATAGTTTGCGTCTGCCGTATCAAAAGGCGCTGCAACAAGATGTACTGAAGCGATGCTTTTAGGGAACGTTTCCTCAGAGAGATACTTAGCGATAAAAATGCCACCGAGCGAGTGGCCCACCAATGCAACTCCGTCTCGCAAATGCGGGATGTGCTTTTCAAACCAGATTTTCCATTCTGCGTATTTCGCGTTAAAACCATTCGGCATGGTGGGAAGAATGACTTCATACTCCTCACCCAGCTCCTCTGCGAGGGTGGACTTCCAACGCTTAGTTGTTCCCTTCTCGAGATCTAATTCATATGCCGTAAGCCATGCGAGATAGTCCTCATACGTATCAAACGTCTCACCCCCGTGAATAACCACTACCTGCTTAGCCATAGCGCGGTACAGATGTTGAAGTGTTCGTAATCTTTATGTCGGCAAAGTGGTCATGCTGTGCAGCGTCTACTATGCCCTGCTTCACAAGCTCAAGAAGCGCTAGGAATGAGACGATGACCTCCACCTTCTCCTTAGTACCGCCGGTAAATTCTTTAAATGAAATCGCAAGCGCGCTCTGCACGCGCACGGTAAGGCGATCCATCATATCTTCAAGCGTCACCAGAGGACGTACGCGTACCTCAGGAAGCGCCTCTTGCTTTTGGAGAGCCGTCAGTGCGTCAGTAAGCGCCTTCTGGAGCGAATCAAGCGAGAGATCGCGGGACGGTGCAAATACCGGTTCAGGAGCGCGTTCGCCACGCGCAACCATCACCGTCTTGCCGAAGATGCGCGATAGCTCGCGTGCTGCTTCACGCGTCTTTTCGTATGCGATAAGGCGTCGCTTCAGATCCTCTACGTCCTCTTCCTCGTCCTCAGACAGCGTGAGCTCTGGAATAAGCGACTTAGACTTTATCAAAAGTAGCGTTGCAGCGATGCCAATGAAGTTCGCTGCCTCTTCCATAGGAAACTCTGCCTGGCTGCGAACGTGTGCAATATAGTCGTCGGTGACCTCGGCAAGAGTGATCTCGTTAACCAAGAGCTTGCGCTTCTCAATGAGGTCAAGCAGGAGGTCGAGCGGGCCTTCGTAGGCCGCTGTACGGACGAGAAAGCCTGGTTTTGTGGCTATGCCTTCCATGACTCAATAAAGCGCAGGAAGAGCCGTACAGGGGCTCCTGCGGCACCCTTGGCAAGCTCGTCCCCCGGCGCAGAAACCATGCGTGGAGCGATATCAATATGGGCCCATGAACACTCAAGTTCCTTTGCAAATTGCCAGAGGAACATGCCGCCCTCGATAGCGCCGCCATAGCGTCCGGCAGCACCGGTGGCAATATTGGTGAGGTCCGCAAACCCGCCCTTAAGGCACGGCTCATACTCGTCCCAGAGTGGCAGCGGCCAGACGTAGTCCCCACTCTCCTCGCCAAGCATAACGAGCATGTCCTCTAGTTCTTGATCGCGAGTCATGAGTGCGCTTGCATAGTTGCCAAGCGCCACATGCGCAGCGCCAGTGAGTGTTGCGGCATCAAGCACAACCGACGGCTTGAAGCGCTTTGCGTAGGTAAGCGCATCAGCAAGCACGAGTCGCCCTTCCGCGTCGGTGTTAAGCACCTCGATGGTCTTTCCTGAAAGAGAGCGAAGCACATCGCCAGGACGCGTTGCAGCGCCTGAAGGCATGTTCTCAGCTGAAGGAATAAGGCCGATGACATGCTTTTTGATGCCAAGACGAGCAACGAGCGCAACCGTGTGAATAACGCTCGCAGCGCCAGACATATCCATGTGCATCTCATATATGCTGCCGCTTGGCTTTAAGTTAAGGCCTCCTGAATCAAAGGTAATACCCTTGCCGGCAAGTACGATGGGCTTCCCAGCGCTCCCCTTGTATTCCATGATCGTGAACGTCGGTTCTTCACTTGAGCCCGCGGCAACGCCAAGTAAGGAACCCATGCCAAGCTTCTCCATCTCAGCGCGTCCTAGGGTCTTTACTGTGATAGGCAGATCCTTCGCGGCTGCCTTAGCGGCACGTGCAAGCCCGCGCGGTGTCATATCGCCGCCCGGCGTGTTTGCAAGGGTGCGGCAGGCGTTTACCGCTTGACCTACAAGCTGACCCTTCTTTGCGGCAGCTTCGATAGATTTCGAGCTCTTGCCGCAGAGCATGATCTCGGTGACCTCCTTCCAACCTTCCTTAGGTTTGGTCTTGAAGACATTGAACTCGAAGTTCGCCATCTCAAAGTTCTCAGCAGCAATCTCTGAGATGCGCTCCGGGGTAAGGTGTTGGAGATTGGTGAAGAGCGATGGGGTCGTATCAAACTGAATCGCGATCTTCTTTAGCTGGTGCTGCTTTGCGGTCTGTACGATAGAGCGGCAGAGCGTTATGAACTTGCGCGTATTCATCTCGCTACCCTTCCCTACGCCCATCTCAAGCAACTCAACGCCATTCTCGCGTACGAAGCGGCGCACGTTTCTCTCCTCCTCAAGAAGCACGATGCGCACATACTCCTTCGGGAGTTCGGTTATCTGCTTTTTTGAGAAGGTTAGCTTCATACGTCTTTCTTAGGAGTAAGGGTAATGCCAAGCTCAGTGAGCTGCTTTGGATTGATTGCTGCAGGGGCGCCCGTCATTAGGTCTTTGCCTTCGCCAGTCTTTGGGAATGCAATCACCTCGCGGATGTTCGGTTGGTTCTCGAGAATCATCACGATACGGTCGATGCCCGGCGCAAACCCGCCATGAGGAGGCGTGCCGAACTTAAAGGCTTCAAGGATATGGCCAAAGCGCGACTGCTGCTCTTCTTCGCTGATGCCGAGAAGATTGAAGACCTGGGCCTGCTCCTCTGCCTTATGTATACGGATCGAACCTGAAGAAAGTTCGTAGCCGTTAAGCACGAGGTCGTACGCGTTTGCACGGATGGAGAAGAGATCCTCGCCCTGCAAGAACTTCTCGCGGTCTTCTGGCTTTACGGAGCAGAACGGGTGGTGTGCTGCCTGGATAGAGCCATCATCGAGCTTCTCGAACATTGGGAAGTCAACAATCCACGCGAATGCGAGCTCGTCCGGATCCTCTTTGTTCTCGCGCAGGTCAGGCTTGTCGCTCCCATACTTCTCCATGGACTCAGCATAGGTGAGGCGCGGGAACGGCACCTTAGAGATGCGCTTCTCTGGGTAGAGCGTCTCAACCATCTTGATGAACATGGCTTCGGTGTAGCCAAGCACATCTTCTTGCGTTACGAACGACATCTCATAATCAAGCTGTGTGAACTCAGGCTGGCGGTCGCCGCGCGTATCTTCGTCACGCATGCAGCGCGCAATTTGGAAGTACTTTTCAAAGCCCGCCACCATAAGGAGCTGCTTGAACTGCTGCGGAGACTGAGGAAGCACATAGAACTTGCCCTGCTCAAGGCGGCTTGGCACGACATACTCACGTGAACCTTCCGGGGTACCCTTCATCATCATTGGGGTCTCAACCTCGACGAAATCATTCTTGTGCATGTAGTCGCGGAAGAAGGAGATGATCTTGTCGCGCATGCGGATGTTCCTTTGGAGGCGCGGCGAACGCAGATCGAGGTAGCGGTATTTAAGACGTACTGACTCATCGACGCCAAGCGTGTCCTCGGTCACGTCAAACGGTACCGGCTCAGACTCGTTCAGGATCTCAATGCCCTTGATCTCAAGCTCAATATCACCGTTCACCTTGTCTGCCTGTACGTTGCGCTCCGGACGCTTATTCACAACGCCGGTCACCTGGACCACGTATTCGTTGCGCACCTCTTTAGCCACTGCCATAGTTGCCTCCTCGCCCGGAAGCACCACGCCCTGGACCATGCCGGTTGCATCTCTGAAATCAAAGAATACGAGCTTGCCCTGGTCACGGCGTACGTTGACCCATCCGCTTATAGAAACAGTCTCACCCACGTGCTCACCGAGCTTTCCAATCAGAATCCTCTCCATATAGGTATCAAAGTAGCACGCCCTGCCCCGTTTTCGTAGTTCCGGGACAGGGCGTAGGAAGGGCCGGTCATCGATGCTTCTTCGTGTGTCTGGTCCGGTTCGTCTGATCGAAGAACGGGCTCCAGATGGGATAGGTCACTCCCAGAAGCAGGGCGAAGCCAACGGCGTACAGGACGGTTTGAGTGCTCACTCCACCGTCTTCATTAAGCACAGGCGGGAGATTCATAACACGCTCCTTATGGCGAACACATGGCTCCAGTAGGGCCATGTGTTCTATCTTCGTATTTCTTCAGCGGTATGCAATACGCACGAGGTGCGTAACTAGCGCACGCCGATAGCGCGCCGCACTTCTCCCATAGTGCGCTCGCTCGTCTCACGGGCACGCTGAGCACCCTTGCGCAGCACGTGTGTCATCAGCGCTTCATCTTGAGCAAGCTCTTCGTAGCGTGCACGCATTGGTGCAATGAACGCATTAAGGTCTTCGACAAGCGCATCCTTGAGCGCCTTGTACTTGCCTCTATGCTCTTCGTAGAGCGGCGCTAGTTCGCTTTCGCTCTTAAGGAGTTTATGGATTGCGTAGACATTCTCTGGGCGTTCGCCTGTTGAATCGGTCACAATCGCCATAACGCGCTCTGTAATCTCATCCCGTGAGGCAAAGAGGCTGATGGTGTTTCCATAGCTCTTCGACATCTTCTGGCCATCAATACCGGGCACTATCGCAACATCTTCTACAATACGAGGTTCAGGCAGGCGGAAGGTTTCGCCGAATATACGATTGAACTTTTCTGCCGTGTCGCGTGCGTATTCAATGTGCTGCTTCTGGTCTTGTCCCACCGGTACCACTGCTGTGTCGTAAAGCAGTATGTCGGATGCCATGAGCATCGGATAGTTGAAGGTGCCAACCGATACCTCTTTGCCCTTTGCCTCTGCATCCTTGTACGCATGTGCTCGCTGGAGGTATGGCATGGTGGTGATCGTATCGAAAATCCATGCAAGCTCGGTGTGGGCCGGCACATCAGACTGCTTAAAGAGCGTTACCTGCTCTGGATCAAGGCCGGCGGCAAGGTATGAGCGAAGCAGCATCTCTGAAAGCGAGCGCATCTCTTTACCGTCCTGAATGAAGTTGAGTGCATGGTAGTCCGCAACCATGATATAGACGTCATGCGTGCCTGCATTTGCAGTCTCGACAAATTGGCGCAGCGCGCCGAAATAATTGCCGATATGGAGCTCTCCCGTTGGCTTGATGCCTGAGAAGAGGACGGGTTTCTGGTTCATGAAAATACGATACCACGCTCCGGTATATACGAAGAAGGGGCATCCGAAGCTTTGTTCAGATACCCCTCTGTGCTTCCCTATCCGGCGCATGGACGAACTTCAAGAAGACGGACGGTAACCACGTTGCACTCGGCTTCAGGGAGATCGAAGACCTCGCCGATGCCGTGCTTGCTGATGATGGTTCCCCAGGCTCCTTTTGGACTGAGCGTTGGCGGATCGCTTTTGAAATTGGTGTCGTCAGCGATAACGTACTCTTGCTGTAGCCAGCTTCGAAACGCGAGCACCACGCGCATGCCATTTGTAAGGACGGGAAGAGTCGCTGCAGCTGTGCGCATGACTACCTCCAAGAACATCCGATCCAACGAACAAGGACCGGTACTTAGTAGTACCGGTCCTTGTTCGTGAAAGTTTCAGCTTCTGTGCGCCGGGAGGGATTCGAACCCCCGTAGACCGAAGTCGGGAGGTTTACAGCCTCCTGCAATTGACCACTCTGCCACCGACGCGTTGTAGCACTATAGCCCCAGCGGCCCTATTTTTCAATCGAGAGCACTGCCACCTGCTTGCCGCGACGAAGGAGCGCAAGGCCGCTCACAAAGTGGCCCTCAGCGAGCTGTCCCTCAGGAATATCCATGATCTCGCCTGCAATCGAGACGCCCTTCCCCTCAATAAGTCGGCGCGCCTCGGTCTTAGAAGAGGCAAGGCCTGATGCAACAAGCGCATCAACGACCAAGTAGCCCTTCTTCAAATCCTGAGCAGACAGCGAATAGGATGGAGCCTCACTCAGAAGCAGCTTTCGCTCCTGGGCAGAAAGGGTGTGCAAATCCTTGCCGCCATACAGCACGTCAGTGACTGCGATCACATCCTTAGTAACCGATGCGCCATGAACGGTTTCGGTCACCAGGCGTGCAAGCATACGTTGCGCCTCGCGCTTGCCGGGATTGCGCGCATGGAGCTCCAGCAAGGCATCAATTTCAAAGACAGACATGAACGTATATACCTTGAGGTATGTGCCAACAACATCGTCTGCAACGTTAAGCCAGAACTGATAGAACGCATACGGCGTTGTCTTCTTTGCATCAAGCCAGACGGCATTGCCCTCAGATTTGCCGAACTTGCGGCCAGAAGAGTCTGTAACAAGTGGAATGGTAAATGCATATACTTCTTTGCCCTCGCGCTTGCGGATTAGATCGACACCAGAAAGGATGTTGGTCCACTGATCGCTCGCGCCAATCTGGAGATCCACCCCATACTTCTTGTTAAGGGTGAGGTAGTCGTACGCCTGGAGCAGCGCATAGGTAAACTCGGTATACGAGATGCTCTCGTCCGGAGTCTCGAGTCTGCGCTTAATATTCTCACGCTTCACGAGGTCATTGACTGTAAAGTGCTTGCCCACGTCCCGCAGAAACTCAATAAGGTTTGTCTTATGAAGCCAGTCTGCGTTATCAACCATGCGAAATGGCGTGGCACCAAGAATGTGCTTCAACTGCGCC
>DATMJP010000050.1:0-15465 GCA_035553815.1 Minisyncoccota bacterium | reverse complement strand
GCGCTTCGTGTGCGCGATGTTGCTAATGTTGTGAACGGGCTTGAAGATCCGAGCACATTCTCTCGTGTATCGGTTGCAGGCGCACCATCTGAACCGGCGCTTACCCTTTCTGTATTCAAAAGCCGAGGCGGCAACATAGTCGATACGGGTCATGCGATTAAAGACCGCATCAAGGAGCTTGAGGCGACAACGCTCGCAGGCACGAAGAGCGTAATCTCCTATGATGCATCAAAGGATGTTGAACATGACCTTGCTGAGCTTACCCGCGTTGGCTTGGAGACGGTCATCCTCGTCATGCTCGTGCTCTTTCTCACCCTTGGCTGGCGCGAGTCTCTGGTTGCCGCTGCATCCGTTCCCCTTTCATTCTTGATTGCGTTCATCGGTCTCCTAGCGTCAGGCAATACCGTCAACTTCATTTCGCTCTTCTCGCTTATTCTTGCGATCGGCATTCTTGTTGATTCAGGCATCGTCGTTGTGGAGGCAATCCATACGCGCCTCGTGCGCTATGGAAACAAGTTTGATGCCGCTGTTGCGGCCCTTAAGGAATACGCGTGGCCGCTTATCGCCGGAACGTTCACCACGGTTGCCGTGTTCGTGCCGCTCTTCTTCCTCTCAGGCATCGTCGGCAAGTTCATCTCCTCTATTCCCTATACGGTTATCTTCGTACTCCTCGCCTCTATCTTTGTGGCGCTTGGACTGGTACCACTGCTTGCCGTGTTCTTCGTGAGCCCTACGATGAGCAAGATCGAGAAGCGACAGGAAGAGTACAACGAGCGTGCGCGCATATGGTACGAAAACTTCTTGCGCGGGATTCTTGGCGACCGCAAGAAGGAGAACCGATTCCTTATCAGCATGGGAGTGCTCTTTGTGATAGCACTCATACTTCCTGCCACCGGTCTCGTGAAGGTAGTGTTCTTCCCTGAAGACGATTATGGATTTGTGTACGTTTCAATTGAAAAGCCGCAGGGCTCAGTCCTTGAAGACACTGATCTTGCAACGCGCGAGGTTGAGGAGATTCTCTACAGCGATGCGCGCATTGCTTCGTTCGTGACGGAGGTCGGTGCCGGCAGCGCTTTCAGCGGCCTGGGCGCTTCTTCCGGAAGCAAGCTTGCCAACATCACGGTGAACCTCGTGCCTGAAGAGGACCGTAAAGAATCGAGTGACGAGATTATCACGGACTTGCGCAATAAGCTCTCTGCTGTCACATCAGCGACAATTACAGTCTCAGCACCTGCAGGAGGCCCTCCTACCGGCAAGCCAGTCTCAGTTACCTTCGCAGGCGATGATATGGGCGAGCTCACCACGGTCGTTGAACAGGCAGCGCAGGTCCTTGCAGAGATCCCTGGCACAACCAATGTTTCGACAAGCGCGCGTGATGACAGTGCAGAGTTCATCATTAAGCTTGATGCAGCTAAAGCAACCGAGCTTGGCGTCTCGCCACTTGCAGTTGCAGACACACTGCGCACTGCGCTTGTTGGCACCAAAGCAACTGACATCCGGACTAATACGGATGATATAGAGGTGCGCACCAAGCTCGATCTCAACCCTTCCTATACTGATCCGAGTGAGACGACTACCGTGACTATTGATGCGGTACGCGAGCTTACCGTCCAGGGCACGCGCGGCCCGGTACCGCTGAGCGCAATCGCTTCCATCGAATATGATGTTGCTAATACCGCCATCCGGCATCAGGACGGAAGCCGCACGGCAACGCTTGAGAGCGACCTTGTACCGGGAGGCAATGCGCTTGCAGTGACGCAAGAATTTGAAAAGCGCATGCGCGAATCGCTTCCTTCTAACGTTTCGATGAAAGTCGGCGGTGAGACTGAAGACGTGAACCAGTCGTTCACAGAGATGCTGCTCGCGCTTGTTGCGGGCGCAGCACTCATGCTTGCGATCCTCGTGCTTGAATTCAATTCATTCCGCCAATCGTTCTACCTCCTGCTCATCATTCCGCTCTCGCTAATTGGCGTCATGGCTGGTCTTGCAATTACGCAGTCTCCTCTCTCCTTCCCATCCATGCTCGGTGTGATTGCGCTTGCCGGCGTGATCATCAACCACGCCATCATTCTCATGGATTCAATCGCGCGCATCGGCCGCAGCAGTACTGAAAGCACGCTCACCGAGGTCGTTGTCGAAGCATCTGCATCGCGCCTGCGCCCTATCGTGCTCACGACCGTAACGACAGTCGTCGGCATGATCCCGCTCACGCTTGTGTCTGCGCTCTGGGGCCCTCTTGCCTTCACTATCATGTTCGGTCTTGCGTTCTCAATGATTCTTACGCTTGTCCTTATCCCTGTTCTCTACCACCGCTGGCCAGGAAAGAAGGTACGGGCGGAGTTCGCAGTACGCGCGCAAGCTTTGCCAGCGACTGCAGAATAAGGTATAACGCGCCATAGGCTACAGTCCCGCGTGCTTGCACGCGTTTACAGTCACAACCCACAGTTCAACAGAAGGATACGTCGTCATGGAGAACCCTAACCCCTGGGCTGAACGCTTCAACAGCCAAGGAGCCCTGTGGATGCATGACGGAAATGAGAAGCGGCCGCATGCCCTCCTCACTTCCGGCAAGCACAGCAACGGCTTCTTCAACGGCGAAGTGGTCATGCGGGATCCTGTCCAGCTTGACCTCATCGCGCGCGCCCTGATCGACAAGCTCGAGTTCGCCAATCGGTTCGACACCGATCGGATCGAATACGTGGCTGGTCCTGCCATGGGTGCCATCACGCTCGCGCACGACCTCGCGCGGGTCATCAGCGCCAGGCACGACAACGGCTGCATCCGCACCTTTGCCGAGAAGGACGGCGACGCTATGGTGTTCAACCGGACACCGCCGCGTGCAGGCAGCCTCGTGCTCACCTGCGAGGATACGGTCACGACGGCCAAGAGCCTGCGGGCCATGCATCAGGCCATTTCGGCATGTGGTGCGCACATCGCGCCCTACGCCCTGATGATCCTGAATCGCTCCGGCCTCACTGAGGTCGACGGCGTCAAGCTGGTTTCCCTGGTGAGCCGCGAGCTCCCCATCTGGGAACCTGAGGAGTGCCCGCTCTGCAAACAAGGGTCGGAGGCTCTGAAGCCGAAGGCTATTGGCAACTGGGAACGCCTCACGGCGTCCTACTGAAGGAGACCACCTATGACTAACACTGTCGCTGAGCGGCTTATCGTGGCCGCAGACTTCAAGCCGGGCGAGGGCGGTGCTCTGAGCGCCGTCGAACGGGCTCTGCGATTCGCTGAGCTGCTCGCTGATACCGGCGTCGTCCTCAAGCTGAACTCGGTATTACGCGCGGGAGGCTACAACCTCCTCACGCGCATTCACGAGTTCGGCGTCCGCACGTTCGCGGATCTGAAGCTCGTCGACATCGGCGCGACGATGGAGAACGACGGCGCCTTGCTTGCCGAATACCAGCCGCTTCTCGTCACCGCCATGTGCGATGCGGGACCGGACGGGCTCAGCAAGCTTCGATCGAAGCTTCCGGACTCCAAGGTGCTCGGCGTCACGGTCCTCACCACGAAGAACGATGGCGACCTGCGCGGCATGTCTTCGTCTTCCTCTGTCGCAAGCGCTGTCTATGATCGTGCCGCGATCGCCCACAGGGCGGGACTGGCCGGCATCATCTGCGCGCCCGCCGACCTGTCCATGTTCAAGGGCAAGTACGAGGACTTCGAGTACGTCACGCCGAACATCCGTCCCACGTGGGCGCAGGTGCCGGGCGACGACCAGAACAAGACGCGCGGGGCGACGCCTGCCGAAGCGATTCGCCAGGGCGCAAGCCGTATCGTCGTCGGCCGCCCCATCACGGGCGCCGACAGTCCGAGGGATGCGATGAAACGCATCCTCGAGGAGATCGAGTCGGCTCTATAGCGAGAACTGTGGTGTGTGATCGAGGGCCGATGCTTGCGCGTCGGCCTTCTTTCTATTCTGTCGTGATGCCGTCGAAGTGTTCTTCTCGTGTAAGCGCTTCAGCTTTTGTTGCGTGCACGGTGCCGTCCTTGTGTTCCGGAGGCGCGTAGAGCGTGTAGAGCTTGAGCGGGTACTCAGAGGAGGTGTTCACAATATTGTGTTCAGTTCCCTGCGGCACGATGACGACCGAGCCATCGCGCAGCATGTGTTCCTCGCCATCAAGCAGCGCTTTGCCTTCTCCCGCTTCGACGCGGATGAATTGATCAAGGTCATGGACTTCCATGCCAATATCCTCTCCGGGACGCAAGCTCATAACGACGAGCTGGAGCCGCGTGTCGGTATAGAGGACTTTGCGGAAGAACTCATTCTGAATGGTGAGGTCTTCAATATTTGCAGTGTATCCCTTCATAGTGCAGTTAGTGGTTAGTATCTCTATATAAGACGTGTGAGTTCCTACATCTTTCTGCTGTCGTATGCCCAGTGCAGAACTGCCTGGCGCTGCCGTGGACGGCACGTGTAATCACGCGGGCGGCAGTTGTTGCGTATCTGTGCAAGGTGGCGTCTCATAGCAATCCATCGCTTGATTTGGCGGTCGTCCTCTTTGTCCATTCTCCTTCCGGAATAGTAGCGGCAGTACCACTGAAACCAACCCCGCGGATCATCTGGATGTATCCAGCCCTTCCGTATCCACACGCTAAGCGGCTGAGAAGCCTTAACGCCGAAATAGTTCATTGCATGGTTGGCCCTGGCTGGTGAAAGCTTTGCTTCAGCAAACCAGTCCTGCGGAAACTCTTCTCTGCAGTCAGTCATGTACTTTCCACCAAAGACACCGAGCGCGAGCATTTCCTTAGGAGTGAGCTCAGGCGTAAAGCGCGCATCGAAGTTCTTTCCCATTGGTTCGGTACGCACATAGGTATACCCATCCTGCATGAGATCGCGCACAATGACCGTTTCCATACTCTAGTTCAGTATTGCGATTGCTACGTTCAAATAGGTAGCAAACGATACCCAGGCGAGGTACGGCAGCATGAGGTATGCGGCTGGTCGATCAATGCGACTAAACCAGAGCGTGAGCACAACAATCATGCTCCAAAGCAGGACAATGACCGCAACGCCGAGCTCAGGATTCCTACCGCCGAAGAACACCAGAGACCAGGAGGTGTTCACCAGAAGATGCACTCCGTAGAGCGCGAGCGCCCTGTGGGCAAGCTTTGGAACCTGCGTGCGCTTCCGGAATATCCGAAACGCGGCGATTCCCATGAGTACGTAGAGCGTGGTCCACACAGGACCGAAGACCGCAGAGGGCGGCGTTAGAAACGGCTTCTCAAGTGAAGCGTACCAAGATGGAATTGCCGGGAGCGTGAATGCGGATCCTATATATCCAGCAAGAAGCGCGAGCCCAATTGACGCAAGTAGTGCAAATCCATACCCAGGCCGCATACCTAATACTTTTCCTGTACTCATACTATCTCTATAGGATACACGTCTATGGCCGGCTCTTCATATGGGTGCACCTGCTTAATAGCTTTGAGTACGTCAGTGAGTACTCCTGCCCTACAGACAGTTTCAATGCGCTCTTCTTCAACTTCGGTCAGCTCTCCTACATTGCCGATCGTTGGATGTGCGCCCTGCCCCGGCAAGAAGCGCCCTATACCTCGACTTGAAAATGTGCAGTGCGTGTAGTCACCAATGACGCCCGCACCTGCTTTTCCAAGCGCAGCACGCACTTCATCTGCACTCCGTAACGGCACGTACACGACAATCTTGTACTGTTTTTCCATACGGCAAGTGTAGCAAAAGCCATTCCGGAGAACGGCTTTTGCGTCTGTATTTCCCGTCCTAGACCGCAAGCGCGTAGACGCCAGTCTCTACTGCACCGCAATCGCGCAGAATCTCCTCTGCATTCTTTTCACTGTGTACGGCGACAAGGATGTCGCCAGCACCGACACGATCAGCATAGTGCTGTGCCTTCTCCTGGCCGACGCCCATGTTAGAGAGTGCGCCGATCACGCCGCCGGCTGCAGCGCCCGTTGCAGCACCTGCTGCAGTGGTACCGATAGCGCCCGTAAGACCAAGTGCTGCAGCGAGCGGGCCTGCAGCAAACAAAGGACCGATAACGGGGATGACGCCCGCAACGGTAGCAAGGCCGGCAATTGCGCCAATAGCGCCGCCAACCATAGCACCCTTTCCTGCGCCTTCTGCAGGGGTATCAGTAGTTATATCTTTTGCATCGACTTCAGTAACATCGCCCTCGCTATTGCGGTAGACGTAGGAGATGTCGTCGTTCGGTACATTGAGCTCATTGTGAACGCGGTTAATAGCGGCTTCTGCATTCGAGCGATCGGAAAATACGCCTATCGTCATGTGCTTCATAGGTATAAACAGTTACGGTACGGATAAGTCTCCGTACCGTACCCTGTTTTACCTGAACTAGAGATTAACGCTAAGAGAGCCAGCCAAATCCGTATGCGGTGAGATACAGACCGATAAGGAGTGCGCCGATACCGCCAAATGTGTACCAGGCTCGCACATCGAGCTTCTTATACATGCGCTCTACATTCTTGTTCGACATGAACATGTATGCGGTTCCCTCAACAAAGAGAAGCCAGCCCATGAGGGACACGAGCGACGCAGCTGCTGAGGTCCATACATTGTGCGTGAGGATGATGAAGAGGCCGCCGACAATCTCAAGCGTTGCCACCACCATACGCATGAGTGGATCATGCGCGAATGCGCCCAGGATAGGTGTAAAGTAGCTCTTGCGAAGCCAGATGCTCACTCCTCCGATGAGGAGATAGATACCGAACACTTTTGATAGAAGAATCGTAAGTTCCATAGCTATTGGGTTACGGCTACCCTATAAGTGTAGCAGAGCTACAGAGCCTGGGCGGCAAGCACAATGACAAGTACGCCAAATACGTTAAGGGTGTACGTAAGGAGAATAAACTGCCATTCCTTCACCTTAGAGAGACCCATAAGACCGATGCCGAGCTCGTCCGGAAGGACCGGAATAGCAATAATGATTGCGCCAAGAAACGGCGTAAACCAGCCAAAGTGCGGCGAATGCAGCAAAGTAGTGAGGTGCGATCCGCCAAAGCGGTTAAAGAGCGGTCCTAGTTCCTTGAAGATAGAGCCCTTGAAGAAGCGGTAGATGAGAAGATCGCCCACGACCGCACCGATGCCTGCATAGAGTGCAATCAAGTATGGATCAAGCTCTTCAGCAAGATGGAACAGAATCGCCGTGCCCGGCGCAATAGTAAACGTGGAGACGAAGAGTGCGCCTGCAAACGCTGCGCTTACGTAGCCGTAGCTAGACATATGGCTTAATGCCCAGCGCACAATCTCGGTATCAGCAATCAAAAGGAATACGGCAATGCTGAGTACGATAAGGAACGTATTCTTATACGCCCACTTCTTGTGGTGCCGCGCACGCTTATGTCGCTTACGACGTACAGGAGCCATTCAAAAGTATTCTAGCAAATGTTTGCTTACATAAAAGAAAAAAGCCCACAATGCTGTGGGCTTTTTTCTTTTAGAGGACTAGTGCTTGCGCATTTTCTTATCAAGCGCATAGCGTCCCGGACCTGTAAGGACCAGGGAGATAGACGCCACAAGAATAAGAAGGATGAACTCGTAACCGCCAGGAAGGAAGAATCCGTTCTGAAGGTGTACGGTAACAAGCGCGACAAGAGCAACGAGTGCAAGAATCTTTGCCACCCAGTGCGTGAGTACGCCAAGGACGAGCAAGATACCACCGCCGAGCTCTGCCGCAATGAGAAGCACCGCAAAGAGTGCTGGCATTGGGAAGCCAAGGCCGCCGAGAAAACCAGTCACACCCTCAACGCCCATGGTGAGCTTCTGGTACCCGTGCATGATAAAGATGAGACCGACTACCACGCGAAGAAGGAATGGCGCGAGATCGCGCATCTTCTCCCCGCACTTACAATTCAGAATATTACGCATAGTGTTACTTATCGTTATACCTCTTCATTGTACCCTGCTTACGAGGGGTGCAAGGGGTGGATTGCACAATCTGGGAGGTAGTAAAAAGCCCGCATAGCGCGGGCTTTTTACTATTTATGCTCATCGAATTTCTTCCTACCTATGTGCGGGATGCGCGGTACGATAATCGCTGCAATACCTGCAATAGAAGCAATGATGTAGAGGCCAGAACCAATAGCCATACCAATTGCGGCTGCGTACCAGACACTCGCAGCAGTGGTGAGGTTCTTCACGCTCATACCCTCCTTGAGGATAAGGCCGGCGCCGAGGAAGCCGATACCCGTGATGACCTGTGAGGCAACGCGCGAAGGCGAAGCAGGATCCATCATCATGCCAAGCATCGTGAAGAGTGCAGAACCTGCGATCACAAAGATGTGGGTACTAATGCCGGCATCTTTGCCGCGCGATTCGCGTTCCTCGCCGATAGCGTAGCCAATGGCAAAGCTCAGGATAAGACCTGTTACGAACTGGAGCTCAGGCACGCCGATAGCGCCAGCCAGGAATGAGAAGTCAGTCATATGCTAGGAGTATAGCACCGCCTATAGAGCCGTTATTTAGCCTGTGAACAGAGACTAGGCGCGGCCATATTTCTGATCAAGCTTCTTGATTTCGTCTTCACCCTCCTTCGATACTGCCTTAAGAATAAGATCGAGTTTTTCCTCCTTGCGGTCGTCTCCCTCCTTTGACTGTGGTGAGCCGAGGTAGAAGAGGTATGCAAGGCCAGCTACTTGCCACATGAGCTGAAGGAATTCAGACTGCCAGTTCTCCAAGGTGTCGCGCAATACTTCTATAAGGTAGGTGCTTACTTCAATAGCTTCCCCATGCGCAAGCTGTTCTTCCACGAAGGCAAACCATGCGAAGGTCCAGTGTCCAATAATGCTTCCGATGAAAAGTACGAGCGTTGCCCAGAGATACCCATACTTGATCCAGATTGATTTCTTTTTCATACGGCCAACAGTAGGCTCGGCCGTATGGAGGATTCATTAAGGTGGAGCGTCTCGTGGTTCTTATCTTCCAATTTGCGAAAACGGAATCCCTGTTCGAATATCGGCAAGAACCTGCTGTATAAACGCTATGGTTTCTCCTGGAAGCTCATCGATGGCTGCCCATATGAGCTGATCGCACTTCTCAGGTTCTGCTATGTATGGCTCGCCTGACCACTTGGTAGTTCTAAAATAGAAGTCGACGTAGTCGCCTGCATGGTCATCCTTATTTATCCGGTACGATGCGTGCACGAGCTCTAAATCTTCAAGGACAATATCCACGCCGACTTCTTCTTTGGCTTCACGCGCCGCTGCTTCAACCGGGTACTCATCAACCTCAGTATGCCCTGAAGGCATCTGGTACAGACCATCCGCAAAGCCGGTGTTGAACCTGCGCGCGAGCAGTATCATCCCATCACGTTCAAGAATCGCATGCGCAGCAGTCTTTACTTTGTGCCGGTCTTTCATATGCAAAGTGTATCAGGTATCTATACAGCATTACCCGCCACGAATCCCGTCGTCCAGCAAAGCTGCAGCGAGTATCCGCCAGAGGGTCGTGAGATGTGCAACAGATCGCCAAGTATGTAGAGGTTCTCTATCTTGGTCGACCGCATCGTGCGCATATCGACTTCAGTGAGCACTACCCCGCCATCTGCAACGACAGCCTTATCAAATCCCATAAGTCCGGTGATGGTAAGCGGCAATCCCTTTAGAAGCTCCACAAGCGTGCGGCGTCCCTCCTTGGTTAGACTGTGCACCTTAGTACCCGCTTCATTATCTGGCAGAAGGCCAAGCACGATATCACTCATCCCCGCAGGCAGATACCCCTTGAGTGCATTGCTGAGCGTCTTATTCTTGTGCCCCTCGAAGTAGGCAACGAGCATGCGATCCAATATGCCGAGATCAAGCTTTGGAAAGAGATCGATGCGCGCGGTCACATCCCCCTCCTCAAATAGTCCTGCGACTTTTCCGGAAGAGTTAAGGACTACAGGTCCAGAGATGCCGGTATGTGTAAAAAGAAGCGGACCGGTTCGTGAGAACGAACGCACGCCGTCGACGTAGTAGGTAAGCTTTGCATCAGGAATGCTGACACCCGCTGCGTCCTTAAGCCAGGATTCTTTGGCTTTAAGCGGGACGATAGTAGGCGTTGGTTTCTCTACCGTATGTCCAAGATCAGCAAGCCAGGTAAACCCGTCTCCCGTAGAGCCGGTCTCCGGACGCGAGAGTCCGCCGGTTGCAAAGATGTAAGCATCCGCCTGGTACACGACACCGTCTGCTTCGATTGCATCAATACGCCCTCCTTTCCGCTTTATCTTCGTGACTGGGGCGCGGAGTTTCACTTCTACACCTCCCTCTTTAAGGAAGGTGCGGAAGAAGTCCACGACATCGCGTGCGCGCTCGCTTTGCGGGAATGCACGCTTACGTGCTTCCACCATAAGCGGAAGCCCTCGTGATTCAAAGAATGCGTACGCGTCTTGCATGCCGAACCTTGCAAACGCTGAGTATAAAAACTTCTCTGCCTCGCCATAGTGTGCGAGCAGCGTCTTCTCGTCTTCTTCGGCATTTAGTATGTTGCAGCGCCCTCCGCCTGAGATCGCAAGCTTCTCGCCAAGCTTTGCGTTCTTCTCAAGGAGGAGCACGTGCTTCCCGCGTGATGCAGCAATACCGGCAGCCATCATGCCTGCTGCGCCACCCCCTATAACAATGACTTCGCGCTTCTGTGCCTTCTGGCTCATAGGGGCATCATACGCGAGAAATGCATCTAGGGAATCACCGTTCTTGGGCGGTAAAACAATAGGGCGGATCTGCTCGCGCAGATCCGCCCCGTTTGTGTTGTGCCCGGCGATCAATTCGGCCGATTCTGGATCAGGCGGCCATCTTGATGTCGTAGCCGCAGCCCCAGCACAGCATGCCGCGGTCGTCGTAGAGGTGGGCCGGCGCGGGTCCGAAGAGGCTGTGGTAGGCCGTCTTGGTGTCCTGCATCAAGCTCTCCCATTCGCCGACCGGATTGTCCGGGCGATGCTCGATGCCCATGCCGATGGCGGCGTGCAGGTCGTCGACCTTCTGCTGGTTCTCGAGGAAGAGATGCCAGAGCTGGTCGACGGCGCCCGGGATGACGTATTTTCCGGGCATGATCGCCTGGAGCACGAAGAACTTCTTCAGCTCCAGCTCGAGATCGTCCGGATTGTGGCCGGCGGCGTCGAGCTTCTGCTTTTCGTCGCTCATGTCGATGGAATCGACGTAGGCGACGGCGGCGGACTGGGCGGCGGTCAGTACCGAACCCAGCAACAGTGCAGATACTTTCATTGGACTAGGCTCCTGTTTCGAAAGTCAGGTGCTGAAATGCCGCACCCGCTAGTAAGCGTAGTACTACTATGTAGTATGTCAATACTCCTACCCTTTGCTCACGCTATGGATTTAGCACTGAGACTACGTAGTTCAAATAAGTAGCAAAGAAGACCCACAGAACGTACGGTACAAGAAGCAACGTTGCTGTAGGAGAACGCTTGGAAATAAGAGCCATGAGCGCAAGAACTGAGAGGCCGAGTACGAGCGCGCACCAGACCGAAGCTCCGAGCATGTGGAGGTGGAAAAAGACAATGCTCCACGCGAGGTTGATGAGGGTGCTGAACGCATACCCTGCCATGATCAATTGAAACTTCTTATCATGGGGCGTCTTGTCCCAGACGATGAGCAGCGACCATGCGGCACACACATAAATGATTGCCCAGATGAACGCGATGACACCTGCTGATGGATTCCATACAGGAAGAGAGAGTGTGTGGTACCAGTCAATGCCGCCGCTGTTCAAGATACCTCCAAATATAAAGGCGAGAGTGGCGAGGTATGGAATTGCGATATGACTCAATTTCATGGCGTAAGATCGTCGGTGGTTTGCCCCTCAAAGTGCTCATCATCATTGAGCGCATCTGCTTTGGTCTTGTGAACGACCGCATCAGCATGGTGCGGCGGTGAGTAGAGCGTATAGAGCTTGAGCGCGTCGCTCTTTGAAGTGTTGATGATGTTGTGTCGCACGCCCGCAGGAATTACGACTGCGGAACCGTCAGTCAGCTCTCGCTCAACGCCATCAAGGATGCTCTGTCCTTCCCCTTCCTCAATACGTATAAATTGGTCGACATCGTGGACCTCCTCGCCGATAGCCTCCCCGGCAGGAATAGACATCGCGACGAGCTGTGCATGCTCTGCCGTGTAGAGGACTCTGCGAAAATCGTCGTTTTCAAGCGTCACCGCCTCAATATTGGTTACAAATCCCTTCATGAGATTATGGTATCACTTTTTAGGGTGTACACTATTAGCCATGACTGGAGACCGCACCCTTACCGCCCGTTCGTTCCTCAAAGATCATGCTGTTGGAGTACTTGCTACGCTTTCCCCAGAAAGCACCCCGCGCGCCCGGACTGTCTATTACGCAGCAGACGATTCCTTTGGCGTGTACTTCTGTACTCTTTCTGAAACCCGCAAAGTAGACGATATTGCGAGGAATGCACACGCAGCATTTGTGGTTTCCGCTGAAGAAACGCCACAGACTATTCAGATAGAGGGAACGATTGCCGACCTTACGGAAACGGCAACTATCAGCGACGTGGTCAGGAGACTCTTACATAAGTTTATGGAGCGCGGTGCGCATTTTGCGCCACTCGCACACCTCGATCCGGGCACGGTGAGATTCTATAAACTCACGCCGACCTGGGTGCGTTTTGCAGATTTCACTGATGGTATCGGTGCAGACAAAGCGTATACCGATATTCCACTTTAGCGCTTCTTTCGTGCCGCCTGTGCTTTCTTGATATTAGTCTTCTGCGCCTGCTTCATTGCAGGTGTTGGTTTTACACGTTCAGGGACATTCTTAACAGGATGTGCGGTGAAGATATCTCCCTTCACGTGCATGATCTTGCCACGAAGCGCCTTTGCAAGTGATGCGCGTTCCTTCTTATCGTCTATCACTAGTTCTCCTTTTGTATTCACATGAGCGTGTTCTTTAGACACAAGCCAAGTAGCAGTCGCCCAGCTTCCGCTTGAGCGGCGTCCTGCAACACGTTCCAACCCGCCTTTCTCACCAACATCCTGTGTACGGAAGGAAGTGAACTGTCCCTTAGAACGAACCTCGATGCGGTAGAATTTGCCGGTCCCAGCGGTGCCGGGCTTCTTCCGGCCACGCCCTTGAGGCTGTGCGAGTGCGTGCTGACGCTTGGTCATGCCCTTCCATGCCGCCTGTGCCTTGCGGACATTCTCGCGCGCTGCTGCAGTCTGTTTTCGTGTAGCCATAACGAAGTGATGAATGAGTAAAGGTTTCTCCCTGTAGTGTATCTCACGAGCAAAGGAATGTTCGCATTGTCAACCATGCTTTAGAATATGCCTATGCGTTCTGTGTATTCGCATGCTATTCCTGTCCTGGCTATCGTTGGCGTACTGGCTGCCTGGGGTCTTGCCGTTATGCCAACTGAGCCGGAGATCTCAAATCAGGAAGTTGAACCGGCAGCGATAGCCGAGACTGCTTCCTCTACTCCCCCGCAAGCAATCGGTAACTACATAGAAATTGTAGGGAGTTGCGGACCTCATTTCCAAGGCGAGTGTGTCAATGTACGTTCTGGCCCAGGAGATGCCTACCCTGCTGTATCGCAACTTCGCAATGGCGTAGTACTGATGGTTGCAACAACTACTAGTATCGACAGTGACGGACGAGGCTGGAGCAAGATTATCTTCAATGAATGGATTCGCTATCCTGAACGTGTCTCTGGTGAGTGGTATGTGGCAAGTGAGTACACTAGAAGTTTTCGTGACACAGGAAGCCAAGAACTTGACTCTTCTTTTCCAACCGCCCTAAGAGAGGCAGGAACATCGTTAGGACTCATCCCTGAGAAGCGAATCGTGGTAGACCGTTCGGAGCAAAAACTATACGCCTACGAAAACGATACGCTCTTCTTGGAATCCGCTATCTCGACAGGGCTTGATCTCACTCCCACACCACGCGGCACTTTCACTGTCTATCGAAAGACGCCGAGTCGGTATATGCAAGGACCGTTGCCCGGCATCAGCAATGAATACTATGATCTCCCCGGCGTTCCCTGGAACCTCTACTTCACCAAAGAAGGTGGTGCAATACACGGCGCGTACTGGCATGACGAATTTGGCACACAGCACTCGCATGGGTGCGTGAACCTTCCCCTCGATTCAGCACGCATCCTGTATGACTGGGCACCGCTCGGAACAAAAGTAGTGGTGCAGGATTAATCTTGGCGGCTCTTTGAAAGAGAGCCCGTATCAGAATTCTTCTGAGGAATTGTTCTCCATATTCACGAACTTAATTCCTGCCTCTTCTATAGGAGCGCCAATCCAGCGAGGGATGCTTGTAGCTCTTACCTCTTCCGTGTACATCGCATCGTGTATCGGAATGACCACTTTCGGCTTGAGGGATTTTGCATAACCAATCGCTTCAGCTACTTTCATCCAAGGACCGCCTGTTGGAAGTGCGAGTATCTCGATCTGTTTTGATGGCGTGTCATGCAGCGCGTCGCCAGGAATATAGAACGTATCGGCAATAAGGTAGCCAGTGTTCCTGCATGGAGAGGTCGTGCCATAGATAACCGCGTGATCAGTGCCGCAGCTCTCGATAGAAA
The DNA here is from genome assembly GCA_035553815.1 of Minisyncoccota bacterium. Taxonomy (GTDB): domain Bacteria; phylum Patescibacteriota; class Minisyncoccia; order Phycocordibacterales; family Phycocordibacteraceae; genus C7867-001. Next base: position 937 of record DATMJP010000050.1, on the reverse strand, counting down.
CGCCGCTTACGTCAATACGCTCTCCTGACTCTATCGGTGTATATTCCATACCAGCCTCCTGAAGCTTTGCGCCAACTGCGGCGTGCGTTATAAGTTTCGCTTCTGGATTCTTGGCAACTAGGCTCTTCAGTTTCTCAACATCAAAGTGATCCGCATGTTCGTGCGTGATGAGAATGGCGTTGAGGTCAGAGACCTCAGGCACGTCTGGGTTCCATGAGCCGAGATCGGTAAGGATCTTTACGTTATCAATTTCAAGAAGGAGGCAGGAATGGGCGTATTTCGTAATCTTCATACCAGAAGTGTAGCAAATGCCCTGAATCCAGTAGCCTCAAGAGGGCCTATCTTTCGGCAATCTCCTTAAGCTTAGCCAATGCCCTTGGCCACATGTCGTCAAACATATCTTTCCACTCTGCCGGAACAGTCAGCTCAACAAGTACCTCGGTACCAGTATCGGTGTCTTTGAACGTGTAGTTCTCATAGCCCTCCTCTTGTCCCTCTGCAATCGGCCATGGTGTCCTTTCTCCGTCTTTGAACTCCCCTAGATGTTTGATCGAGATGAACTCATAAGGACGGTTGGCCGCGATGACCGCATACATACCAGAGACACTTCCGTCTTCGCTTGGTCCGATAAATTTCATCTCACTCCCTTCCTCCCAATTCCCATCGAAGGTAGAGCCCTCATGGAATGGAGCTGTCCACTCCTGGTAGGTGTCTTTCTCAAGCATGGTATTCCATACTTTCTCTCTCGGTGCGTTGATAACGGTGGTGTATGTTAGTTTTTCCACATGTTATGTACTTATTGCTTAATTATACTGCTTTCGCTTGCTTTACTAAGCGACGCATCTCGAGCGCGATGACTTCTCACGACTTGGCTGAGATGTCTGGTCTGGTACCAGGGTACCCCAGCTTTTAGGCGATCGTGTGGCGGGTTCAGTGC
>DATMJP010000049.1:0-3883 GCA_035553815.1 Minisyncoccota bacterium | reverse complement strand
GCCTACACCATGGAAGACGGGAGGAAGGTCACGGTAACTTTCACGCCTGATGAGACGGGCGTACGGGTTGTCGAAACCTTCGATCCTGAATCTGAGAACCCGCGCGAGATGCAGCAGGCAGGCTGGCAGGCAATTCTAGACAACTTTAAAAAGTACGTAGAAGCGAACTAGTACCTATGCAGAAGATCATCCCGCATCTGTGGTTTAACAAGGAAGCTGAGGACGCAGCCACCTTCTACACCTCTGTCTTTAATGGAGGTGCAATACATAGCACCGTACGCTACCCGGAGGCTGGAAAGGAGATTCACGGCATGGACGCGGGCTCAGTTATGACCGTTGAGTTTGAGATCGAAGGATACCGCTTTGTCGCTCTTAACGGCGGTCCGCACTTTACCCTAAACCCAGCAATCTCGTTCATGGTCGGCTGTCCTACTAAAGAGAAGGTAGATGAGCTCTGGGAGAAGCTTTCCGAAGGTGGTACGGCACTCATGCCGCTTGATACGTATCCGTTCAGCGAGCGTTTTGGATGGATTAAGGATAAGTTCGGCGTTACCTGGCAGATAAGCGTTGTGGAGGAAGTGCCAGACGTAAACATCATTCCTTCGCTCCTGTTTGTCGGCGATAAGGCGGGCAAAGCTGAGGAAGCGATACAGCACTACACATCAGTATTTAAGGATGGCTGCATCGGCACCGTTGCGCGCTACGGCGCGAATCAGGCGCCTGATAAGGAAGGCACCATTATGTATGCGGACTTCACGCTTGCTGGGCAGAAGTTTGCAGCGATGGACAGTGCGCACGAGCACCAGTTCACCTTCAACGAAGCGATATCGCTCATGGTGACCTGTGCGACTCAAGAAGAGATCGACTACTACTGGGAAAAGCTCTCGGCAGTGCCGCAGGCTGAGCAATGTGGCTGGCTTAAGGATGCGTACGGCGTATCCTGGCAGATAATTCCAGAGGGCATGGATGCGCTCCTCAATAATCCAGACAAGGAAGCAGCAAACCGCGCCATGAATGCAATGCTGCAGATGAAGAAGATAGATATCGCAGCGATAGAGCGTGCACTACGGGGCGAGTAGCTCACCTGGCTTTCATCCAAGTGCTCGTACACTCGAGCATATGGCAACAAAAGAAGAATCCACTTGGCTCGCTACTACAGCGCTTCCTACCTATCCAAAACTTACCTCTAACCTCACTATCGAAGTGGCAATAGTCGGCGGCGGGCTCGCAGGCCTTTTAAGCGCATACGAGCTTGCTAAAGCTGGTAAGAAAGTCGCTGTTCTTGAGAAAGAACGGTTCTTTCGCAAAGGCAGCGGCTTTACGACTGGCTTTCTGACTCAATCGATCGACACCGATGTTGTCGACCAAGTGCCAATGTTTGGCGACAAGGGCGCAAAGGCGATCTGGGAGTCACATGGCGTGGCCATTGATCGCATTGAGGAGATCGTAAAGGCCGAAAGAATTGATTGCGAGTTCATGCGCTGTACCAACTATGCGTACGCAAATGATAGAAGCGAGGCACGTGATCTCGAGAATGAGTTTAATGAAATGAAGCGCCTTGGTTTTCCTGTGCGTATGGAAAAGGCGGATCTTGGCATATACGCCAAGAGCGCGATGGCGATCAAGAATCAGGGCAAGTATCACTCAGTTAAGTTTGCGGCTGGGCTCCTAGGGGCACTAGAACGTATGGGGGTGGAGCTTTATGAAAAGACTGAGGTCAGTGAAATAAAGGGTGAGGGGCCATTCGTAATTAAAGCCGGCAACTATGAGGTCACTGTCGACTGGGTCGCAGTTGCTACGTATCACCCTTTCAACAACCCTAAAGAGGTATTCCTACAGAAGGGTATGTATGTCACCTACATTCTTGAACTTGAAGTACCGAAAGGCAGGTACCTGGAAGGCATCTATGAAGACTTCGACAATCCGTATCATTACTTCCGCGTAGATGCAGGCAAAGGAGCGCGCGGCAAGGACCGCATCATTCTGGGAGGCGAAGATCACCGCGTAGAATTGAAAAGCAAGAAAATAGAGCAGAAGTCTTATGCCGCACTTGAAGAGTATGCAGAAGAGCTCTTTGGCAAACAGTATCCCGTCGTGCGCAGGTGGAGCGGGTACATTCTCGAGCCAATTGATGGCCTTGCATTCATTGGCGAGTACGAACCACACCAATTACTCGCAACAGCATTCTCAGGTAACGGCATGACTTATAGTGCGATTACCGCCATGATCTTCCGCGATATTGTCACTGGAAAGCAAAATCCCTACCTGGAACTCTATAAGCCAGGCCGCACGCCATCCATGACGCAGCTTTGGAGGAAAGGGCGCGATTATACAGAGGAGCTATTTCGCGGCGCGGTAGCAAACCTATTCTCTAAGGAAGGGAATAATACGAAAGATTAAACTGTTGCTGCCACCGAGTATACTGCTTACATTAGTGTTAATTATGCTCTTTTAGAGCACAGCACCTATGAAATGCCCAATCGACAACATTGATCTTCAGATGACCGATCGCCAAGGGATTGAAATAGACTACTGCCCGCAGTGCCGAGGCGTTTGGCTTGATCGCGGCGAGCTCGACAAGATCATCGAGCGCAACACGCAAGCGCCTGTGCGCCCTGTCCAGGAGCCGCGCTACCAGGAGCACCCGTATCCGCAGGGAGATCGATACCACGGCAAACATAAGCGCGAAGGATTCCTCGGCGACCTGTTTGATTTCTAACGGACTGGGCGTAGCGGCCTAAATGCGGTAGGGTAGGAAGAAATGGCAAGCAAAGATGCGCAGAAGCAAGCACCTCGCGAGGTGCTACTTCGCTTCGAAGAAGTTTCGTTCGGTTACGGACATAACCATCCCATCTTGCAGGAGGTGGACTTTTCGGTGCGTCGCGGTATGAAGGTGACGCTCATGGGCCAGAATGGCGCTGGCAAATCGACCATCTTTAAGCTGATCAGCGGCATGCTCAAGCCTGAACACGGCACCGTACACATGGTACGCGGTACCAGTGTTGCGATGGCACATCAGGTGATTCCGCCGGCACTTCGCGAGCGCACGGTCCGCGAGTTCTTCGAGTCCTGTTTCTCTCAGAAGGTATATGACATCGATCCCAAGATTGATGCCGTGCTTGACGTGGTGAACCTGAAAGCGCCTAAGGAGCGCATCATCAGTTCCTTCTCCGGTGGTCAGCAGGCGCGCCTCCTGCTAGCGAGTGCGCTCATTCAGGACCCAGATCTTCTCCTGCTTGATGAGCCCACAAATAATCTTGATACCGCGGGCATTGAGCACCTTACCGACTTTCTTAAGCGTTATCAAAAGAGCTGCCTCGTCATCTCGCATGATGCAGACTTCCTAAACTCGTTTACTGACGGCGTTTTGTATCTTGATGTGCATACGCACAAAGTCGAGCAGTACACCGGCAACTACTTTGACCTCCTCAAGGAGATCACCGCCCGCATAGAGCGCGAGAACCGCAAGAACGCGCAGCTGGCGAAAAAGATCCAGGACAATAAGGACAAAGCGAACTTCTTTGCGCAGAAGGGCGGCAAAATGCGCCTTGTTGCCAAAAAGATGCGCGAGGAGATCGAGGAGATGGAAGAGGATAAAGTTGATGTCCGCAAGGAGGATAAGACCATTCGTCCGTTTGTCATCCCTGCACAGCCGGACATTGTCGGCGACATGCTTACCATCACCTCCTACACCACCATTGATCCGAAGACGCATAAGCCGAAAGTCCACAAGAAAAACATTGTGCTCAAGAAGCGCCACCATTTACTGCTTCAAGGTCCTAATGGCATCGGCAAGACAACCCTTCTTGAATCCCTTGCCAAGGGCGAAGCAGAGGGCGCGCAGATAGGTAAGGGTGTCCGTGTCGGTTACTATCGCCAGGAT
>DATMJP010000048.1:0-16413 GCA_035553815.1 Minisyncoccota bacterium | reverse complement strand
CCCTAATAGAATACCTTAAGTCCTCGTTCTACGCGCCGGGGCTCACTTGTGTTGCAGCTATTGTATCCGTTCGCATAAATGTTGGTCGGCCCGCTGCTGCTCTTATATATAGTCACATTGGCGTTGCTGCCGCCCGTAGCGCAAGGAATGGTGAACGTCGTGACGCGGCGCGGACCTCCTGCTGCGTTCTCGGTATAGGTGTTGTAGCTCTGCACGGCCATGTTCTGGCACCGTACGCTTGCGGCAGCTATAGGATTTGCGTAGCTAAACGCATTGACCTGCTGATCATAGTAAAGCGCGCACTCAAGCGCAGAATCAGCTGCATAGAAACTGACGCGCGACTGCTTTGCGGTTGAGGTAAGAATTACCTGCTTATACGAGATATCAAGAAGCGAGACGCCGAGCGTAACCGCAACAGTTGCGATCAAGATAGCAATGAGTAGTGCAAAGCCGCGGGGGTTCGTCATCATAGCCAATTGCTTAGTATGTCGGTAACCGTGACTTCCTCTACCCTCCCGTGATCACTCCACGTTACGGTCGCAGTAACGCGCACCTCATTCGCTGTTATCTGTGTGAACTGCACTGAGCGAATATAAATGCTCGGCGTACCGTTGTTTGCTTGATTGAAGAGATTCTGCGAGCTCAGGTACAGCGGCGTGCTGCATCCAGACAGCGGACACAGCAGGACTGGAGAATTGCGCGTTGCATCAACCATGCAACGGCTTGGCGCAAAACAGTTAACGCTTCCAGGTGATCCGTCGAACCCGTACAGCCACGGCCGGTTGCTTCCCGGCTGCTTCAGGTTTACCAGGTAGTTGCTGTCGCGAACGCTACGCACATATTCAATAGCTTCAGATGCAAGCGCAGTGGCAACCATCTCGTCGCGCGTTGCGTAGGTGGCAATCAAAGAGCGCTGGATGGCAACGAACGGCAGCACGATAGTCGTCGCAAGCAGCGTCACCGCAACTAAGGTTTCAATAAGCGTAAAACCGCGCATAGTAGTCATCATAGCTCGATAAGGCGCTGCGTCGCCTGGCTTTGTATTGTAAAGTCGACCGTGTCTGAGTTCGCATCAGGCCGCATATACCCACTGAGCGTGAAGATCACCTGCGGCTGCACGGTGTCATTAGGCGGCGCAGTTCCGACGCCGCGCACATAGAAGCTCATTGTCTCAATTGTGATGCGCGGATCTGTGAGCGATACCGCATTATCAATCGTACAGGTGGTGCTCACGCCTGATGCAAAGGCACACCGGCCGATTGTACCGTCCCGCTTGCGCAAAAAGGTTATCGTGCGGCCGTTCTCATCGGTAAATGTGAGCGCCGAGCCAGGAGACTGCGGTGTCCAGCAGTTAGAACCACCCGGGCCGCCGCACTGATAGTTTCTTCCTGTACGAATGGAGCGCTCCATAGTATCGATCGCAAATGAGAGATTGTTCACCACATCATTTGTACCGCGCGCGATACGGTCGAGACTGATGAGCTTAAGAAAGGCCGCAGTCGTAAGGAGCATGACCAGACTAAAGAGACCGATGGAAACCATCATCTCAAGAAGCGTGTAGCCGCGTTGTGTCTGGTGCGTGTTCATGGGCATGAAGTAAAGGAAGCTGCGGGGCACGACTGCGGTACGGACACCTGCCCTACCTGAGAGACTACAACGCACTTATGACCGGTTGTCGATGACGGCGGCTGGATCCAGATAACGGCGCAGGTGAGCGCAACCTTCTGCCCGCTGCCGTTGCCGCGTGTTCCTGAAATAACCGATTCGGTATTAGGGCGAAGAAATACGATGTCGAGATTAGAAAGGCTGGTGCCCGGATTTGAAGTTGCGCAGAACTTCTGGCCGTTTGTAGCGATACCGCAGAAATCACTTATAGTGAATCCCTTGTTCAGGTTAAAGGTGCTCACGATCTCGCTTGCATCATCGAACAAGCAGTTGCCCGGCTTTGCTTCCGGTGTCCCCGCTGTCCCTGTCGGACACCAGCCTGGCACACCTTGCGTGCGCAACGTATCGCTGAACACGCGGTAACTTGATGGCATGCCGCTTGCAAACGTTACCCCGTACCCGGCGTTACGCGTGCCGTTAAATGTGCGGCTGGAGAGGCCGAGAGACTGTGCTTCGCGTATGGAAAGTGCAACCGTGTATGCCGTGCTTGTGACAAGCATGGAACGGTTGAATGAGCTCTGTGACATAAGGGTCACTAGCGTGATGATCGTGATGATCGCAAGCACCACGAGAAGCTCCACGAGCGTAAAACCACGTTCGGTCTGGACTTCCTTTATAGAGTTATGAGAGCGGGATTCCATGCGGCAAAGTATGCGATGAGATAGCCAAGGGCAAGGAACGGAACGAACGGTACCTCAATACCCATTCTAGGCCCTCCCCTACGCAAAACCAACACGGCTATCCCGTACACCGCCCCTATCCAAAATGAAAGGAGGAGGCCACCGAAAGCATACGGTGCGATAAGGAGCGATAACGCAAGCGCCACCGGCGCATCGCCAAGCCCCATCGCACGTCCTCGTGAAAAGAAAAAGAGCAGGAAGAACATGGAACCGATGAGACCAGCGATAAATAGAGCGAGTCCGAACGAGACTATCGTCTCTGCTTCCATAAGCGCAAACAGGAACGAGAGCGAGACGAGCGTCAGCGACGCGCTGGTTGGCACGATGGTGTGGCGAAGATCGTACACAACAATGAATGCGAGCACGAGTACGCTGAGCAGGAAGACCGGGAGCGCAGGCGTAAGACCAAGCGCGGCATAAGCAAGGCCAAACACAAGCGCAAGGAGAAGCTCAAGCGCTACGTACGCTACCGGAATGCGCGCACGACATGCAAAGCAACGACCACGCGAGACAAGGTAGGAGAGTACAGGAACAAGATCCTTGCCGGTTAAGTCCTGCGCGCAAGAATTGCAGCGCGAACGGCCGTGCATCCATGATTGCCCGGTATTAACGCGTTCAGCAATCACCCCTACGAAACTTGCAAGAATCGCACCCAGTACCGCAAAGGAAAATGTAAGGAGGTACGTCATCATCTATTCGCAGCGCGTATCATACGCATCAAGCGTTGAACCTATGGTTGTGGTTGCCCTCCCCCGGAAATCAACACAGAAGAATGTATTTTCTTTAGTGAGTGGCGCCTCAGCCGCCCACTCATTCACCGTATCGTTACAGCTCACGAGCCCCTGCCCCCCTGCCCGCTCGTTCAGGTTTAGCGTATAGCCGTACTTGCGCGCAACCGTATCAAGTATGGAGTATAGCGTAGGCACCCCTCCAACATCAGCACCTGCGCACACGTTGAGGTAACTGCGATTATTCGCATCCACATAGAGCTCCGCTTGCTTTCGCGCTTGCGAGAGCTCATTGAGTATCGCGACATCAGCGCTTTTCTTCTGCACTGAAGCCAGGACAAGCGCCATGATAGCAATGAACGCGAGCAGGAATACGACGAGGGCGCCAAGCTTAACTAGTTTTGATTTCTTAGCATTTCCTGTTCCGTTACTCATGGTGTGGAGGGCATCTGTATACGTATTCTAACAGCAGGCATCGTTTGATTGCGTGTGCGTGTGCATAGCAAAAGAGCTCCCGTGCGGGAGCTCTTTTGCAAAACTGCGTAATCCGTGTGGACTATGGGCAGGTTGTGGTGGTAAGCGCGGTCGTGGTGGTCTTTGCGTTACCGGTGCTGTCGATACAGTAGTACTGAGTTGCAGTACCTGAGAGCGTCTTGAGCGGAGCAGCAACAGCGTATGCTGAGCCAGCTGCGTTCATATGACAGACTGCAGTGCCGCCGCCAGCCGTACCTGCCTGTGTGAGCGCATTGCTGATAGTTGTGTCAGCAGCAAACATGGTGTTTGCAGTAGCACAAGAACCAGTAGCAGCAGAGGTGCCGTTGGTGTTGTAGCGGTTTGAGTTGTTGTCGTAGAAGAGCTCAGCCTGAGTACGGATGGTCTCAATGTTCGACTTAACCGCCGCGTCAGCACCCTTGTTGCGTGCTGTGTTGAGAGACGCAAGAACGACTGCTGAAAGAATACCGATAATGGCGATAACGACGAGAAGCTCAATGAGCGTGAAGCCTCGGCGCGCGCTTGATGGTGCAAAATTCATAGTAATGAATATCAGATTAAGGCGGGTTATGAGTAAGATCCGCTTCCCTTATTGTACGAGACGGATCTCTGCTGCCTATTTCTCGTGTGGATAACGCGACTACCCGATTGCACCAGCAAGGTTGTAGATCGGCACCATTACCGACGCAAGGAGCGTACCGACACCAAGACCGAGTGTCACGATCATGAGTGGTTCAATAAGATCAACGAGCGTATCAACCGAGGTCGATACTTCGCGCTGATAGAACTTTGCAAGCGTTGAAAGAATGCTGCCGAGCTCGCCTGTCTCCTCACCCACACGGATCATAGCGACCATGATACCGGGAATTTCCGGGTGGCGTCCAAGCGATTCAGAGATAGAGCTTCCTCCTTTAATAGATTCGCTTGTATCGCGCAGCACTTCCTGGTACACCGGACTGCCCACCACCGTACCGGTGATTTCAATCGCCTCTACCACGGCGACGCCTGAGACGAGCATGGTTGAGAAGTTGTCTGCGATGCGCGAGAGATACAGCTTCTGATACAGATCGCCAAGGTACGGGATATCAAGTTTGATACGGTCGAAGAAGTGCGCACCGTTAGGCGTCTGCGCAACACGCATCGCGTAAATACCGGCGCCTACGAGCGCGATGAGAATGAATATGCCGTAATCAACAAGGAAGTTTGAGAGCCCTATGACCACTTTCGTATAAAACGGAATGTCCTGGCCTGATTCAAGAAGGATTGTGCTGATCTTTGGAATCACGAGCGTGAGCATGAGCGCCATAACTGCAACGAACACGCCAATGACGAAGGCAGGATAGATAAGCGCATTTTGCGCCTTGTTCATGACCTCATACGTGCGGTCAAGATAGTCGGCGAGGTAGCCGAACGTCTCAGACAACTTACCGGATTCCTCGCCGGCGCGAACCATATTCACGTAGAACGCGCTGAAGGCTTTCGGATGGCGCGCAAGCGCCTTTGAGATTGGACTGCCTCCCTGGAGATCGTCGGCAACCTGCGTCATGATCTCTGCGAGGTACTTGTTATCAACCTCAGACGCGAGCAAGCGGAAGATGCGGAGCGCTGAGACCTGCGCCTCGAACAGGGTCGCGATCTGCCGCGAAAGGATCACCACGTCTTTGTTGGAGACACGCTTGAAGAGGCCGATGTCCATTGAGAGAACCGACTTCTTATCGATAGGTTCTATGGAAGAAACGATGAGGTTGCGGCGCTGAAGCGTTGACACCGCGACATCCATGGAAAGAGCTTCGATAGTTCCCTCTCGCTCGTGACCGTCCTTATCAAGTGCGTGGTAGGAGAAAAGCATAGGTTAAATATAGCGCTCAAATGTCTTAGGATCCGACGCGCGTTCATACGCATGCTCGATCGTGACTTCACCGCGCCGTACGAGCTCAGCAAGCGAGCGATCCATGTCGATCATGCCGTCCTGTGAGCTGGTCTGCACCACAGTAGTGATCTCATGTGTGCGTCCTTCGCGAATGAGGTTTGCAATTGCGCTGTTGTTGATGAGAAGCTCGTACGCAGGAATCTGTCCGCCTGCAATGCGCGGTACGAGGCGCTGCGAGAAGATACCGGCAAGCGAGCCAGCAAGCTGCACACGTACCTGGTCCTGCTGGTTCGGCGGGAACATGTCGATGATACGGTCGATCGTCTGTGCGGCGTTGTTGGTGTGGAGCGTCGAAAGCACGAGGTGGCCGGTCTCTGCGGCCGTCACCGCGCTTGAGATGGTCTCCTGATCGCGCATCTCACCCACCATGATAACGTTCACGTCTTCGCGGAATGCAGACTTGAGTGCGGTATGGAAATCAGGCGTATCGATACGCACTTCGCGTTGATGAATCAAAGATTTCTTTTCTTCGAAGAGGTATTCAACCGGGTCCTCGATAGTCACGATGTGCTCTGCACGCGTCTCGTTAATGCGGTCAAGAATCGCCGCGAGTGTTGTTGATTTGCCCTGCCCTACCGGACCCACCACAAGAAAGAACCCGTGCGTGCGCTGTGAGAACACTTCAAGAATCGGTGGAAGATTGAGCGATGCGAAGGTGCGCACTTCGTGTGGAATAAGGCGCATCGCGATCGTGACCGTACCCTGCACCTGATAGCCGTTCACGCGGAAGCGCGCCTTTTCTGAATGCGCGTATGAAAAGTCGATCGCGCCATCTTTAGCAAATGATTCAAGACGTGCAGGCGGCGCCATGCTCTTCAGCATTGCCTCGGTATCAGCTGGCGTAAGCACCGGATGCTGCAGCAGCGGAACAAGCGCTCCAGAAACGCGAATTACCGGCACGGAGCCGGCTGAGATATGGATGTCAGAGCCGCCCTCTTGAACGACAACATCGAGCAATTCGCTGATCGGAAGTTTCTGGCTCATGATGCAGGCTTCTCAATGATGGCAATGGTCTCAGAGAACACTTCTGATGGAATGGCAGATGCCTTGATGATGTAGCCGGCAACACCAAGCGAACGTGCCTTCTCTATATCTGATTCCTGGCCCTGGTTCGAGAGAATGATGATCTTGGTTGAGGGAACGAGATTCTCCTTCCGTATAGCTTCAAGCACTTCAAAGCCGTCGATCTCCGGCATCACCACATCAAGAAGCATGGCATCCGGCGCAGGCTTCGTACGCAGCGCCTCAAGCACATCCTTGCCTCCTGTGAATGCGGTTATCTCGTGTCCCTGCGCACGGAATTTCACCGCGTACATATCGAGAAGGAAGCGATCGTCGTCAACAAGGTAGATTCGGTAGTTTGCCATACATTATGCTGCTTCGTTTGTAGTTACTGTCCCTTCCTCTTCAAGGAATGCGCCGCCAAGGGTCTGCACTTCCTCGAAGGGAATCTCGCCAGCGAGTGCCTTTATGATAGCATCCTCACGCATCGTATACATACCCTTCCTGCGGGCAGCTTCAAACACCTTCTCCTCAACCGGATTGTTAAGAATCACCTCTTCAAGCTCATTGTCCATCTTAAGGATCTCAAATACCGCCAGGCGGCCACGCGTACCGTTCGGACAGTCTGGGGTTGAGGTTGCGTGATACACCGTTTCAAATGGCGGCAGGTCGGTCTTGAATTCCGCCGGCAAATCCGCGAACTGATTCTCAAGGAATGCGCGCACGCTCGGTGTAATAGGATCAGGCGCGCCGCCACCAGGACAGAGCTTGCGCACGAGACGCTGGCCGATTGCAGCGATCAAGGTAGGTGCAATCAAGTAAGGGTCCACACCCATATCAACGAGGCGCGGGATAACGCCTGCCGCCGTGTTGGTGTGAATGGTTGAGAACACGAGGTGACCGGTAAGCGCCGCCTGAATCGCAAGCTGTGCCGTCTCCTTATCGCGGATCTCACCCACCATGATGATGTCCGGGTCCTGGCGGAGAATAGAACGGAGGCCAGAGGCGAACGTATAGCCAATCTCAGGGAACACCTGCGACTGCGCAACGCCTGGGATTTCATACTCAACCGGATCCTCAACGGATACTACGTTTGCAGTCTCACGATCAAGCTCCGAGAGCATGGAGAAGAGCGTCGTTGACTTACCAGAACCGGTAGGACCAGAGATAAGAATGATGCCGTACGGCTGCTTGATGATCTCCCGGATAGTCGCGAGATCGCGCGCAGAAAGGCCGATGGTGTCCAGACTCGCAATTGACTTTGAACGATCGAGAATACGCATCACTACTTTCTCGCCATTGTGCGTTGGGAACGTTGAAACACGGAAGTCTATACGCTTCCCTTCCACGGTCGCCGAGAAGCGGCCGTCCTGCGGCTTGCGGCGTTCATCAAGCCTGATCTGCGCAAGAATCTTGATACGCGCAACTACCGCCTGGTGCACTTTTGCCGGCAGCTCGAGCGAAGTATGCAAGTCGCCGTCCATACGGAAGCGCACCTTGGTCTTCTCCACCAATGGCTCGATATGAATATCGGATGCGCCTCCTTCAACGGCATACCTGAGCACTGTTGCAACGATCTTCGTTACTGGCGCGTCTGCCTTGATGGTTGCTGAGGCATCTATGGCGACCGCTTTATCATCCTCTTTGGTCTGAGGAGGTTCAAGTTCGGAAAGCGCTTCGTCAACCACGCCTGTGAAGCTTTCGTACTCGTCGAGTACGCGCTTCATATCACCACTAGAAATGAGGAAGAGCTTATAGGGCTTACCTACCTTGCTTGAGATGAACTGGAGCGCATCCTGCGCTTCTATGTTGTCTGGATTCACGACACCCACTTCAAGCGCGCCGTCTTTAACGCCGATCGGCACGAACTCATAGTGCTTTGCTGACTCTTCAGGAATGTACTGGAGTGCGTCCTTATCTACCGGGTTGGTAGCCGGCAGTGTGCGGAATGGAATCTTATAGTGCTCGCTTAGTACCGTAAGCACCGCTTCGGCATTGAGATCATGCTTTGCGAGCGCCGCATCGAGCGCTGTCCCGGCTTTTACCTCAGCAGCAATAGCGTCCGCATCAGCGGCCGTTAATTTTCCTTTGTCCTTGAGTATTGTCAGGACATCCATGAACGATTAGCGTGCTCCGAGCTCCGCAAATGGATCTCGCCTTCCTTCTGCCTCCGGTACGACCACTACCCGGATATCGATCAGCTTTGTAAACCGCGGATCAAGAAGAAGCTCGTCATCAAACTCGATCGATTGTATCTGCGAAGCAAGATTTATGAAAAGGATCTCGGCAGTGCTGCCAACGCTGCTTTGCGTCACAACAGCATCATCCTCAGTATCTCTTCCAAGGAAGAAGTATGCGGCGATACCGAGCGAGAGGACGATGAACACTATGACGATGATGGTATTGCGTGAAAGTTTCATAGATTAGCGGAGCCAATAGATGCGGAATGTAACATCATAGGTGTACACGCCCGAATCATCACTGCTAATGGCGAGACCGACCACATCAAGAAGGCGGAGGCTCTTCTCAGCGGACTCAAGGAAGTTCCTGAATGCGGTGTACGTACCGACTGCCGTGACCGTTATTTCAAGAGAATCAACGGGACTTGTCGACTCAAGCTCAAGCCCTGAATTTGGTGACTGAGCTACCGGCGCGCTGCCGGCAGCGCCCGGATTCATTACTCCCTGCTCTACGGAACTCTGGCCAGAGTTCCCTTCGGTAATCGAGAAATCTGAAAGCTGTACTCCTGCGCGCGCAGCAAGCGCATCAAGATCAAGGATGAGCTGGATGTTGTTCACGTTATCCGGAAGAAGCGCGCTAAGACGCTCAAGTCCTTCAACAGGAAGCGCTTCGCGCTCCATGGCGAGCTGCGCTTCCTTTTGTTGGAACTCCTTTGCGGCAGCAAGCGCGCTATCGTAGCTCTTTATGATGCCCTTCGACTCTGCAACAGGACCGCTCCAAGTAGGGCTGGTGTACGTAAAGAAGAGGCCGATTGCGACCAGTATGAGAACAACGGGGAAAAGGCGCTGGATCATAGGCGTGGTTGTGTTGTAGTCGCTTGACTTGGAGCAGTCGTAGTTGCAGCAGGTGTTGCCGGAGCTGGCGCCTCTACGACTGGTTCTTCGGCGAACGCAGCTTCCTGCATCGCGATCAGTGAAGGATCAATATCGGCTGAGAGAGAGAATCCAACCGTGCCATTATCATTTACCGATATATCTGAGAATATAGCGCGCTTGAACGCGCGCTCCCCCGCTACGGCGCTGGACTGTGCTGCAAGCGTATTGAAGTTGCGCGCAATACCTTCAATCGTGATCGAGGCGGTACGGTCTTCTGCAACCGTGAGCGTAAGATCATCAAACTTCACATTCTGAAGCGTAAGCGATTCAAGCACCGCAAAGAACTGTGAGAGCGCAACATGGTTGTCCAGAAGCTCGCGCCCTGAGACAAAGCGCTGCTTCAGGCGGACATACTCCTCGACAACATCCTTGCTGATGGTGGCCTCAGCGCTACTGAGCGCTGCCTCCTTAACAGTTACAACGCTTTCAAGATACTTCTGGTACGCAAATACACCGACCGCAAGCGCTACCGAAAGACCAAATATGAAAAGTCCAATGAGGAGGAATACGTTGTTACCGCCGTGCATCTTGCGACGCGGCGTATCAAGCGATTGCCTGGGTACGAACGAAGTTGGAATGTTCGGAGGTACTGACACGTTATTAGTATACGTGCTCACGCACATGTCTGCGATGTTTTATGCACAGCGAGGTCAGTCGAGGTCCTCAAGCTTGCGGAGCGCAAGGCCAACGGCAACCGCGAACTCCGGACCGATCTCTTGAAGGACCGGACGCATGAACGCCGGTGCGTCAGTCTTGCCAAATGGATCGGCAATCTTCACCTCGGTTGAGAAGAAGGTGCGCGCATACTGCGCAAGCTCTTTGGTTACGCCGCCGCCGCCTGTAAGCACAAGGCAGGAAATTTGCTTATTCTGAGTCGTTTCGTACTGCGTCTGAACGCGCTTCGCCTCTTCAAGAATGCGGGAGAACACGAGTTCAATGGTCTTGCGATCATAGGTTCCCGCCCCGTCCTTAAACCCATGCTCCTTCTTAAGCGCTTCCGCCTTGCTGACCGAGAAGCCGTGCGCGCTTGCAATGGTGCGGGTCACATCCTGGCCGCCCTGTGGAATATTGTGCGAGAACGCAACCACGCCATGCTCCACCACGTAGACCTTCGTTGCCGAAGCGCCGATATCAAGGACCATGACCGGCTTAACCGGTTCATCGACAACGGAGCGTATCGTACTAAAAATCTCTATCTCATAGAATGAGGCCTCGATAGCCGCGCCGGTTACTACGTTCTGCAAGAGCGAGAGCTCATCATTCTGCACCGCAACGATGAGTACCTTCACCTTCGTCGGCGGCGGTGCGCCTTCTGAAATAGGCTCAGGAATTATGAACCAGTCGAGCTGCACTTCAGACACCGGCACAGGAATGTACTTGCGTGCTTCAAGCTCGATAATAGTCTTCTGCTCATTCGGATCTTCGCGGCGCGGTAGCTCAACGAGCGTAAGGAGTGAGCGTGAGAACGGGATGGAAACACCTGCGTCAGTGGTGGTCACATTCGCCTCACGCATAAGATCGCGCAGCGTCTCGGCAATCTTATCTGCGGGAAGGTTTGTTGCCTGCCCCACTTCGCCGCCTGCATACGGACCGAGCGCGAGCTCGCCATAGGTCTCAAGCACAGCAGTGCCGTTATGCTTGCGAAGCTGCACCACCTTGAGTGATGAAGATCCGACATCAAGACCAAGAACGCTCTTGCTCTTTTTTGCGCCAAAAAGGTTTCCGAAGAGGCCCATACGAGTGGAATTGTATCATGCAAGTATGAAGCTTCTTCAAGCGCTCATGCGCATACTCTTCCCAGAACGGAGGCACGAGGCGCTGGTGCGGACCTTGCATGATGATGATGTGCTCAAACTCCTAAAGCCCGTGCCGCTTGCCCTTCCTGAGGGAGTTGCACTCCTCCCTTTTCGTACGCCGGTCGTGCGCGCACTTATCACCGAAGCAAAGTACCACGGGAATGCGCGTGCCCAGCGACTCTTAGGACGCGCGCTTACCGAATACCTGCGGGACTGGCTGCCCGATGCGCTTGCGTATGAATCAAGGACAATCGCACTTGTACCGGTACCGCTCTCAAAGAAGCGCTACCGGGAGCGCGGGTACAATCAAGCAGAACTGATCGCGCGGTACGCAGGAGATGCGCTTTCGCTCACGATCCTCCCCCACGTGCTGAAGCGCACCCGCAATACCGCGCCTCAGACCACGCTTGGCAAAGCGGCTCGCAAAGAGAATGTGGCAGGCGCGTTTGCCGCACAGCTCCCTAACCCCGCATACCTATATATAGTGGTGGACGATGTGGCGACTACGGGCGCCACCCTTGCGGCAGTCGCAGAAGCACTCACGAACGCAGGCGCCGAGAGGGTCATTCCGCTTGCGATTTCCTATTAGAGAGAGCTGCGCAAATGTGGTACTGTACCCCTCATTGGAGACGTGGCTGAGTGGTCGAAAGCACCTCACTGCTAACGAGGCGTCCTGTAAAAGGGACCGTGGGTTCGAATCCCACCGTCTCCGCTACATAGCGGCATGCCTAAACGGCAGTACATACGCTAAGATGCATACATGGGAACCTATGATGCAAAAACTGAAGACAACACATGCATCTTCTGCGAAATAGTCTCGCAGAAGATACCGGCAGCCAGTTTCTGGGAAGACGATGAATTCCTTGCGTTCCTTTCAATAGATCCGAACACGGAAGGATTCTCATGCGTGATTCCCAAGCAGCATTTTGGCAGCGACGTACTCAAGATGCCTGATGCAGACTTACAAAAGTTCATCGTGGCCGCCAAGAAGGTTGCAAGACTCCTCGAAGACTTCTACCCTGACGTCGGACGCGTTGGCTTAATTATGGAAGGCACAGGCATAGACCATGCGCACATCAAACTTGTTCCTATGCATGGCACTGAGCACATGAAGCGGGGCGAGTGGAAGCAGTATCTATCTGGACAGGAACACTGGTTTGCTACCTACGAAGGATGGATCTCTTCTGCAGGAGGACCTTCTGCTGATCGCGAGAAACTCATGGAGCTGGCACGTCAGCTCAAGGCATCCGTGCGCGAAACAGTCCGCTAAGTCCAAATAAGGGCTCTGCTATAATCTTGCTATGAATCAAGACATGCCCGGTCAGGTTCAGTTTGAGGGCGATGAACTGGAACGCGCAAGAACCTACAGCGCCCAGAAGCCCCTTTTCGTACGCTGGGCCATGCAACTCTCTGGCGGCCTTATAAAGAACGAGAAAGAGGCGCAGATTGCGCTCATCGGTCTTGCAGGCATCCTGCTTGCCGCTTCTGTCTTTGTTCTTATGAGCGGACCTGACGCCAACGAGGAGCCGCCGCCGCGCGATCCGAGCGACTACGCAAGTTAACATGCAGCGCACTACCAGAGGCTTCACCCTGATCGAACTCCTGGTCGTCATTGCGATCATAGGCATTCTCTCTTCGGTCGTGCTCTCAAGCCTCAACACCGCGCGTGCAAAAGCACGCGATGCCAATCGCATGGCCGCACTGAAGAGCATCATGCTCGCGCTCGAGCTGTACTACGACAAGTACGGATACTACCCGGCGTCCAATTCAACAAACAATACATGGGGAAGAGACTGCGGCGGCTGGCGCGGAGACAACACGCCAAACACATTCCTAAAGCCGCTTGCTGATGAAGGGTTCCTTCAGTACTACGACGATCCTGTAGCGGGCGATTGCAAGATCCAGTACCGCAGCCAATATCCAGCAGACAACGGCCCCGGCCAGGGATACCGTATTGTCATTCATATGGAAACGAAGCCGAACACGAACCTCGCTTGCTATAACGATCCCTACTGGTACTGCGTTGGCGTGAACTATCAGTAGCTTCAGCGTTCATTCAGCCGACTCAGGCGATGGTGTGGTGATGCGCCATGAGTGGAATATCTCTCCCAAAGAAGCGATCGCGCTCCAGAAAGAATTGAGCGACCAGGTATCGCTCGTGCCGTGCCTAAAGCCGATTGAAACTATCGGCGGTGCGGACGTTTCTATGAACCGCTTTGCAAAAGAGGGATTCGCAGGGTTTGTGACGCTCACGTATCCAGAACTTACCCTGATTGA
This sequence comes from Minisyncoccota bacterium, assembly GCA_035553815.1. GTDB lineage: Bacteria > Patescibacteriota > Minisyncoccia > Phycocordibacterales > Phycocordibacteraceae > C7867-001. The sequence continues at coordinate 2,727 of DATMJP010000048.1, read as the reverse complement.
TCACGCAGTTACCAAAGCAGCTATTCCCTTTCCCTATATTCCCGGTCTCCTTTCGTTCCGAGAGATTCCCATGCTCCTTAGAGCATGGGAAAAGCTTGCGACAAAACCTGACGTTCTTGTCGTCGACGGCATCGGCATTGCGCACCCGCGCCGCTTCGGTATCGCCTCGCATCTAGGCGTGCTCCTTGACATACCAACTATTGGATGCGCTAAGAACGTGCTCGTCGGCACGTACGAAGAGCCGCCTGAGGAGCCCGGTTCTTATAGCAACCTCATCCACAAAGGAGAAGTAGTGGGTGCAGCGCTCCGTACCAAAGTGCGCGTAAAGCCAGTGTTCGTCTCTCCTGGCCACCTGATCACGATTCCCGAGGCGGTTGCGCTTGCCGCTTCGTGCGTGCGCAGGCACCGTCTGCCAGAGCCTACGCGTTTAGCGCACAACACCGTAAATGAGTTCCGCATTGCTTCATCTCTGCCTCACACCTCACCCGCTACCGTTTCGCTAGATGCGATAAAATAAACCCATACGTTTATCGACTAACTATATTTCTATGAACTCAAGAATGCTTATCGCTATCGTTGTGATCGCACTCATCGCGCTTGGCGGCTATTTCCTCTTCAGCATGCGCGCCGCAGCGCCTACTAACTCTGAACCGATCGGCGCTGCCGAGGACGTACAGAACGAAACGCGCGAGGAGGCGCCCTTTGCCGCGATTATCACGTATACCGACGGCGGGTTCTCATCAAGCGAGACTACGGTGCGCGTCGGCGAGACGGTGCGCTTTGTAAACAACGCCGCAAGCGGTATGTGGGTTGGCGCAGACGAACATCCTACACACACAAGCTATGACGGCACTGCAACGCGCGAACACTGTGTTGACGGCACCGCGACAGGCGGCTCATTCGATATGTGCCGCCAGGCTGCACCCGGCGAATCATGGGAGTTTACGTTTACTAAGGCAGGGACGTTTGCATACCACAACCACGCCCGTGCAACACATGACGGTACGGTTACTGTAATTGAGTAGCATGCACCTCTTCCGGCTACCGCCCTACGAGATACTGCTTCGTATCGGTGTTGCGTTCTCGCTTCTCTTCCCGCCGATTGCAGCGCTCAGTGATCCGTACTCATGGATCGGCTACTTCCCCGGCTTTCTCGTAACGCTTGCTGCGGGTCAGGACATGCTTCTCTTGCATGCGTTCGGCATTCTTGAAGTGCTGCTTGCGCTCTGGATTCTCTTTGGCAAGCGCATCGTCATACCAAGCGCACTAACGGCAATCATGCTGCTTGCGATAGTTGCATTCAACCTGCCGCTCTTTGACACGCTCTTCCGCGATATTTCGATCGCATTCATGGCAGGCGCACTTCTAGTGCTACACTTGCGTCACCATGGAAATTAGACACTGTGCAGGCGGCATCGTGCTTGGCAACGGCGGTACCGTTGCGCTTGTGCGCAACCAAACAACGACACGCTGGTTCTTCCCTAAAGGCGGCATAGACGCGGGCGAAGACGATGAGGCTGCAGCACGTAGAGAAATCGAAGAAGAAGCAGGCCTTACCGATCTTGAATACATTGCGGACCTTGGCACCTATGAGCGTCCACGCATACACAAGGATGGAACTTATATCGAAGACTCCTTGAAGACGATCCACATGTTTCTGTTTGCCGCGCCTTCAGACGCCGCAATACAGGGCAGTGCTGAAATAGCTGAGGCACGCTTTGCGCCGTACCGGGAAGTCGGCCAGCTGCTACAAGATGAGAAGGATCGCGTCTGGTACGCGTCTGTCTTCAACCGCGTACGCGAAGCGATCCAGCGAGACTAGAGAAGCGATACCGTGTAGATGCTGATAGGCACCACCCACGTAAGCCAGTCACTTACGCTCTTTGGCAGATGCTGCCGGTAGTACCGAGGATGGAGGTAAAACTCCTGGTACGTGATCGCAAGAATCGCAGCGACCATAAGCACCAGAAGCGCCGCCTCTCCGTGAAAGAACGCATGCGCGAGGAAGGTAGCAAGGAGAATGAAGAATACCGCGCCGAGGAAATGAAATAGCTGGCGGTACATGAGTATGGTGTATCCATAGTTATCCGGCCCCTTGATCGCACGGATGCGCGCGAGTGCTTCTTCGTAGGCAATGCGGCCACGTACGCGCTTCCCTTCTATTTCAAGCGCAAACGGATACAGCCGGTTAGGGAGCGTAATGAAAAATCCGTATACGGCCTGGAAGCGGCGGATCATTACTCCGTAGTATAGCGCTCCTAGCGAATGGCTTTGGCAACCGCAGGGACAACGCGGGCATCAAGCACATCAGGGATGATCTTGGCGCTCGTTGGCTGCTCGATAAGGGCAGCGAGTGCCTTTGCGGCGCGCAGCTTTGATGCTTCGGTTATGGCGCGCACCCCCTTATCAAGGGCGCCACGGAACACGCCCGGGAACACAAGCGCGTTATTGATCTGATTAGGAAAATCGGAGCGGCCGGTTGCAATCACCGCAGCACCGCCTGCTTTCGCCTCTTCCGGCATAATCTCAGGAACGGGATTTGAGAGCGCAAATACGATTGCCTTCTTGCGCATACGGCTGATGTGCTCCCGGGTAAGAAGATCAGGGCCGGAAACGCCAATGAATACATCTGCATCGACAAGCGCATCGTGTATGCTGCCTGTGATTCCCCGCGGATTCGTGAGGCGTGCAATTTCTTTCTTTGAGGCATTGAGGTCGCTGCGAGAC
>DATMJP010000047.1:0-7717 GCA_035553815.1 Minisyncoccota bacterium | reverse complement strand
GACGATGACCTTCTCGGTTGGATCGAAGCCGTCCATCTCGACAAGGATCTGGTTCAAAGTCTGCTCACGCTCATCATTGCCGCCACCCACACCGGTGCCGCGAATGCGGCCGACCGCATCGATCTCATCAACAAAGATAATCGATGGCGCGGTGCGCTTTGCCATCTGGAAGAGATCGCGCACGCGGGATGCGCCGACGCCGACAAACATCTCAACGAACTCGGAACCGCTGATGGAGAAGAACGGTACGCCTGCTTCGCCAGCAACTGCGCGCGCAAGCAGGGTCTTACCGGTACCAGGCGCGCCCATGAGGAGGATGCCCTTTGGAATACGGGCGCCAATGTCGAGGAACTTCTTCGGATTCTTGAGGAAGTCCACGATCTCAACCAATTCTTCCTTCGCCTCTTTAGCGCCTGCAACGTCAGCGAATGTGACGCGCTGTGTCGTATCTGCAGGATCGATCATGCGGGCTTTTGACTGTCCGAACGTAAACGCCTGCATGCCTGCCCCTTTCACCTGGCGCGCGAGGAACCAGAAGATAAGAATGAGGAAGAGTACGGGTACAAGGAGCGGACCAAATGTCAGCAGCCAGAACTTAAGTCCTGATTCAGTCGCGATCGTAAGAGGTACTGCAGAGATCTGTTCCGGGGTTGCGCCATAGGTTGCAAGCGTCTCAGGAAGTGAGGTGCTTGGATCTTTCTTTGCAGTCTTCTCTACGTCGTCCGTATACGTAAGGGTAAGATCGTTCCCTTCAATCTTAATATCGCGTACGAGGCCTGCTTTCACGTCGTTAGCGACTTGCGAAAGCGTTACCTCTTCTTTCTTGGTAAAGCTTCCGGCAATGAGCGAGTAGATGCTCATAAGGAGCAAGAACACGAGCACTGCGGTGATAAGGTTTCCGAAGAAGCCTGGGGTTCCGGGAGTTAAGAGTGTTAATGGACTATTCTTTTGAGATCGCTTTCCTTTCTTCTTTGAGTTCGTATTCTTTTTCATATTCGGCGCCTTAGTGAAGTCACTATACAATAGAGCTTATTGCTATGGAATCGATGAAGGAACCGGTCGCGATCATAACGAGCGGAGGCGGGATGAAATGCGCATATAGCGCAGGAGCCCTGGTGACGCTTGCTCAGAAACTAGGGATCACCAGCCCGGACATTTTTGTTGCTGCCTCCGGCTCAACAGGATCAATGTTCTACTACCTGACCGGCCAGTATGACGATATTAAAAAGGCATGGACCCGGTATCTTCCTTCCAAGCACTTCATCAGCTATGGGCCGGTTCCTTCGATGAAGATCAATTACCTCATTGATACTGTCTCGAAGGAATATCTTCCCCTTGATACGCGTAGACTTGAAGAAACGAAGACGCGCTACCTGGTACCGGTTACGGATCAGGATTCCGGAGAGACACGCTTCATCGGCAACGAGCTCTGGTTCAATCCCTACGAGGTCATGCGCGCAGCAACGGCGATACCTATTCTTTACAATGGCCATGTACGCCTCGGCAGCCGCAGCTACCTTGATGGCGATTTCTCAACCGGCGTTGCAACGCTCATCAAGAAAGCGATCGATGTGGGCGCAAAGCGCATCCTGCTCATCACCAACACCGACGCTCCGACCAGAGCTGGCAAGGCAATTCTGCGGGCATACGGCGCATTGCTACGTCCTGGACTGCGCAAGGCACTCATCAAGGATCTTGAGAGCGACCAGTCGATCAGGTGGCCCGACGGACTCAAGTTCGTCTGCATATCGCCTACCCTTCCCCTTCCTACGCTCCTTTATACCCGCGAGCGCAGGAAGGTCATTGAATCGTTTACGATGGGCGCGGACGACCTGCTTGCCAAGCGAGACGAAATAGAGGCATTATTTCGACCATGATTCTCGTAGAGAACAAAAAGGTGCGGCTTAGGTACGAGATTCTCGATACCTTAACCGCCGGCATAGAGCTCGCAGGCGCAGAAGCAAAGTCGCTTCGCCAGAAGCACGGCTCCCTTGATGGGTCCCGGGTGGTTATTCGTGGTGGCGAAGCGTACCTCGTAGGCGCGTCTATTCCTCCCTACCAGGTGGCAAACACGCCACCTGACTATGACCCTGCACGTACACGCAGACTCCTGCTTTCGAAGAAAGAAATTGTTGAGTTGAGCGATATAGAATCGCGTAAAGGCTTGACAATAGTGCCAATTGAGGTGTATAATGCTAAAAGATTTATCAAGGTGAAAATTGCAGTTGTGCGCGGCAAGGGCAAAGCGGATAAGCGCGAAGACCTGAAGCTGCGCGATGCTAAGCGCGAGATGGAACGCGCGCTCCGGAAGCGGTAATCGCTGTGTGCGCATCTTCACGAAGGTGCCTAGACAGGGGGTGACCGGTTTTGACGGTCTTGATCTTTGAGAGACGTGCGACGCGGTGGAAGATTGTTGACCACCTAAATCTCGCAATCAAAAATACTTGCAAACAATTCTGTTGCAGGCGTGAAGTCACCTTACTTCAGTAAGGCTAACTTTGCGTTCGCTTACGCGTAAGACCCTGAGTCTTCTCGCCTAAGCGACGTCTTATACGCGCGGTTCCCGTAGCGTACGTATAGGGCGTAATCTTCTAGGGGATCGATGATGCAGTGCCGAATGCATCGTTTAAACTACCGGCTCTGATAGGAAGCGGTTTCGCTTGCGTTCTTACGCTCCTATCGAAACTGAAACGTAAGCTAGGCGTCGTAGATTCGCTCACAAAGAGAGATTCGGACGGGGGTCCAATTCCCCCCACCTCCACCGATATAGAAGCATGAAGAATGGAAAAACCGCCCACCGGCGGTTTTTCCACATATGTTGATCGCTTTAATTCCCGTACCAAGACCTCTGCCAATCCTTCATCTGCTGTATCTCTGTTGTTTGTGCTGAGATGATGGCATTCGCCATAGTCTTTATTTCTTCGTGCTTAGCACTCTTGAGTGCGACCTCTGCCATCTCCACTGCTCCCTCGTGATGCATAATCATTTCCGAAAGAAACGCTTTATCGAACTCGTCGCCAGTCTTTCCGGCAAGTCCCTGCATCATTTCGTCCATAGCACCACTCATACCCATAGAGTTGTTATGCATCATCATGCCATTGCCCATCATGTGCTCGTCAGGACCCGGCACCTGGCTTCCGGCAAGCAGGTAGCCGCCACCTCCGCCGACAATAAGGGCGATGAGGGCGGCAAGGAGAGTAGTAGTGTTCATAGAAGTTATATAAGTTATTAGGCGGCTTTGGTAGCCAATGCGTACAATTGTACCTTGAGTATTTCCCCGCTAGTCATAACGTAGCGTGATTATATCCCCGTCTCTCATAATGTAGCTTTCGAACTCGGTATTCTCGACACCGTTCACCGTCATGCGCATATTCGTACCGAATGAGCGCATATCCTTACCCCAGATTGTAAAGAACTGGCCAACGGTGATGTCATCAGTTCTTACCGGCCCAGGAAACTCCAGATGTATGATCGGCACGTCAGGATGTGTATGAATTGCCGTCATGCGCATGCCAGTATCGTACGTCGGCATTCCTGCATATTGCGGGCCAATACCGACGTCTTCAGGAATTTCTATCTTTTCGCCACGCACATATATTTCGAGAGTCGGATGCCAGTGCAGACCGCTTCTCGCGACGAAAGATGGATCGCTATTCTCAGATGCTCGCGACCAGGCAATGCCCCCAACGACGAGAAGCGCGACTATCAATCCACCAATAAGTACAGCGTGTTTCATTATAGGAAGAAATTAATGATGTCCGTGGTGAGCGTGTACGACCGCATGCCCCTTCCCTCTGGCAATAAGCCAGCGGTTCACAGGGAATGCGAACATCCCAGCGATCACCAGCGCAAGCGCCATGCTCCCCCAGAACAGCGGGCTCATAAGCCCGGAGGACATCGCACCCGGAATAAGGAGCATGACCGTGTTATCGACCACCTCCATGATCGCTATGGAGACTGTGTCTGAGGCGAATGCCAATCCAAGAGCGGCGCCGAGGGTCATGCCATGACGCAGGAGCGGGACCATCGTAAAGAGATATCCGAAGAAGAAGGCAAGCGCCACTGCAAGGGCAATAGTCTGCCCGGCTCCCCACCCAAGTGCCGTACCAATGACAAGTCCTAGAACTTCCCCTGTAGCACAGCCAGTGAGGCAGTGGAGTGTGGCACTGAAGGCTACTTTATTAAGACTCTGTCCGTGATTGTGATCCATACTAGGCGCGTTTTAGTGAGTAGACTTTCAAGATTTCCTTCGTAGCTTTGCCCTCCTGACCCTTCTTCATCTGCCCGATGACGCAGGTGCTGAGGTGGCTTTCTAGAAGCTGATCCTCAACGCCTGACAGTGCTCGCTTCACGGCTGAAGTCTGCGTGATGATATCAACACAGTACGTGTTCTCTTCAACCATCTTCTGAAGACCCCGCACTTGCCCTTCGATACGACGCAAACGATTCAGTATTTGTTTTTTGGTATCCACTTGCATACCCTCTATATACCCCCTAGGGGTATATACTGTCAACGTCGTTCCTCAGAACTTAATCATTGTCGAGTATCATCTCTCTTATGAACCATTCACACGCAAAACACTACGTGCTCCTTCTTGTCATGGCGGCACTTCACTTTGCAGCCATGTACGTACTTATGTTTTCCATGGTCAATACCGGAGCGGATTTCGTTCACAACCTTAACTTCGTGTATATGGCAGGTCTTATGACCGCACCTATGATCATTCTTGAGATAGCTTTGATGAGGATGATGTATAAGGACTGGAAGCTGAATATGCTAGCCGTTGGTGTTGGAATCCTCATGCTAGCGGGATTTTTCCTCGCCATACGTCAACAGGACGGAATAGGAGATGCGGCATTCCTTAGATCAATGATTCCGCATCACTCTGGAGCAATTCTCATGTGTCGCGAGTCATCAATTGAAGACCCTGAGATACGGAGCCTCTGCGAGTCCATAATCGCCGGACAACAGCAGGAGATAGACCAAATGAGAGGCATCTTGAATCGACTTCCCCAGTAGACGTATTGTCTCGAAACACCGTCTATACAAACAAGAAACCGCCCTCCGGGCGGTTTCTTGTTCCCTATTTCTTCTTCAACCAAACCGTTGCCAGATACAATCCCGCAACAAGTCCAATGATGAGAAGCGTGGTTGCATACGGCGCGAACACTTCAGGCCACAGCGAACCGATCGCGATACCAAAGAAGAGGGTTGCCCACTTGAGAATGGCGAGCTGCCACCAGGTGAACTTGGTCGATTTGAATATGTTCATAGAAGTAGTTTTAGGTTTTTATTTGCACGCCGAGTTGCTGCCGCCCTTCATGTATATCTGCCACCCGCACGGAGTACCGCGCCCAACACCGCACCATCCGTTCGTCTCCATGTACGAAAGCATGATGTAGTCACCGTTCACCATACAGTAACGATATCCGGTGCTGCCCGTATGTACCGGATCAGCTGGCAGCGAACCGATATAGGTAGGCACGAGCGGATTAAGATCTGGATTTACAATAGTTGATGAATGTGAAGGATACGAGCCGGCGGTGTCATAGTACATCTCAAGCGCAAGCTGCAGCTGATCAAGATCCGCCATGCGCTTCGCATCTCGCGCTTTGCCGCGTGCGGTGTTAAGCGACGCAAGCACAACGGAAGACAAGAGGCCTATGATGGCAATCACCACCAGAAGCTCAATCAAGGTGAAGCCGCGTGCGCGTATCATACGTTCGGAAGCCGTGTACCAGGAGGAACAGGCGGCATCTCAACCGGCTCGTTGCCGCCGCCGAATGCGACTATGGCTACGATGATGGCAACTACCACAGCAAGCCCTGCAAGCCCCAGGAGCACGTACTCCGCTTCCTTGTCGGTCTTTGCGATACCAAGCTTCTTGAGAAGGCTGAAAAGGCCGCCAGCGCTGCCTACAGCGACAGGAGGAGCCGCATAGGTTCTCTCCTCTTCAAACGATACGTCTGCCATATGTCCAGTATACCCAGGCCTAGAATAAAAGAACCCCCGGGCTGGGGGTTCTTTTATTACTCGATGCTCTGCTTTAGCGAGTTGCGTGGCGAGGCATATGCATGCCTGCAACCGTACCTCGCTCTGCCAGGCTTACGCCAATGAGGGCAAGGCCAGCAAGGAGGTTAAGCCAGTGATCTGAACCAGAGACGAGCATGCCAAGCATCTCGCCGCGCTCCGGCACCATCAGGAAGCCAGTAAGCGCAATGAGAGCCAGTACGGCACCCACAATCATGTTTGTGCCGCGCGTTGCACCCCAGCGGCCTGCTGCGCCTCCGAGAAGTACAGCACCGACTACCAGGAATACGACGTTATAGAGCGTATTCGATGCGAAGAAACCGTCTGGACCGACGAGCCCCGTATCGAAGAAGCCGATGATTCCCATTGCCACATATATAAGACCGAACAGAATTGCGATTGTTTTAGACATAATCCTTTGGTACTGCAACTAATAATGGCGACAGTATGCGCTGTATGCAGTGAAGGGTGGATTAATGGGACGCAAAAGACCTGGGGGTACCTCCAGGTCTTTTGCAAACTTTCCTACTCAGTCTCGTCAGTAGTGGTGCCGTTTAGATTCACGGTCGACGTACTGTTTATGGTTGTGTTATTCACTGTTGGCGGCGGAACAATAATGTTCTCTATACCAGCGTTCTCGGTACCATTCGTCTCCTCTGTAGTTGTCGTGTCAGTTGTATCGTTGCGATCCCCTGCAAAGAGATTGGGGAAGAACAGCAAGAGAAGGAGGACTATGATCACAATGCCGAGAATGATTGCGATGAGTCCGCCCATGCCGCTACGATTTCCGTCGGGGGAATTAATAATATCTGCCATACGTATGTGCTAGTTAGTAACACTAAAATGCTAGCCTCTTGAATATGAGGGATTCATTAAGCAACATCCTGTCAGAGTGGCGGCCTATTGCCGTCTCCCTGTATACGGGGTAAGGTTTTACCCGCTTACCTATTTATATTTGAAATCCTATGACAACTGAGCAAAAGCTTCCCTGGATCGTATCGGCAGTGCTTCTTGCACTCCTTGTTATCGTAACGTTCCTTTGGCTTGACGCGCGTTCAAGCCAGGGCAACCTTACCGCCCAGCGCGACATCATCCGCGAGTACTGTACCCTCACGGACGATGAAAGCCGCGCCCGCTGTCAGGAAGAGCTCGACACCCTCTCAGGCATGCTTGAGGAGTTTGCCGAGGATCTCCGCGACGTACCCCAGGCGCAGGTCCAGGTAGAGACCCAGCCAGTTGCAACAACGACCGCTCAGTAAGTGAGAAATGCAGGACGCCCCAGCCAGTTGGCCGGGGGCGTTTTGTGTTGCTGCTCAGGCGGTCAGCAGCGGAAGCCCCAGGATCAGGGTCCAGCGCAGCATGAGTCCGCCGAGCATCGCAAGCCCCTCCCAGAGAATCTCTGAGAGATACCCGCTGTCTTCTTCAGAGAGAGCCAAAAAATCATCGTCGTGCATGATGCACCTCCCGCCCTAGCCTATCACCACGCCCCTAAAAGTCGATATGCATTGTATTTACGCCATTTTCATGGTATTGTCCTCATACAAATCACCGTGAGTACTGAAAAAATACGCATCAACCGAGAGATCCGCGCACGGGAGCTCCGTGTCATAGGAGCAAACGGCGAAAACCTAGGCGTTATCTCAACTGAGGACGCTATTAAAGCTGCAGAAGCGGCCGGTTTGGACC
>DATMJP010000046.1:0-6438 GCA_035553815.1 Minisyncoccota bacterium | reverse complement strand
ACGGAGACGACCACGAGAAGCGCGACTATTTCCAGATGGCGGACGTCGTCATCGACAACGAGACGCGGTATCTCTCCGCTATGAGCGGTTCGGGCGTGGTTCCGATCCTGATGCGGACTCCGGAAGGGGCGACCGGCTGGGCATACGACCGGCTGCAGAAGACGCCTCGCGGCCCGTACATGGTCGCGAACGACTTCGGGCATGCGGGCCTGCTGGCGCGAAACGCCATCACCGGCCCCGTCGACCTCGTCGCCTGACCCACTCCCACGTTCCGGGATAAAGGAACGAAAGGGCTTCGACGAGTATGTCGGAGCCCTTAGTATTTCTATACGGTATACTAGCGCTCGTCATGGAACTTACTCCCATCACGCTCGAGACGGTTTGCCCACCGCAGGATGATCTCTTGGCAAAGATCCGCGCGTCGTCGCTTTCGCTTGAGGAGCACGATGTCATCGCACTCTCTTCAAAAGTGGTCGCTATAGGGCAGGGCAGGTGTGTACCGAGGGAAGGTACTGATCTCGATGCGCTTACGAGACAGGAGGCTGATCTATATCTTGATCGCGCGCTTACGCCTGGGCGGTTTGTGATGCACACGATCAAGGGAAGTTCGCTCATCGCGCATGCGGGCATTGATCCATTCGCCGGCTACTACGTGCTCTGGCCGGAACGCCCACAAGAGACTGCGGCCGAACTGCTTGCGTGGTTTAAGAAGGAGTACAAAAAGGAGCATCTGTACCTCGTACTTACTGACTCAAGGAGCGTATTTCTAAGAAGGGGCGTTATAGGTACCGCTATCGCATGGGCCGGCTTTGAACCTGTGTATGACAACCGCATGCGTACCGACTTACTTGGACACGCAAGCGGCGGAAGCCAGACCAATATTCCTGATGCGCTTGCGGCTGCCGCGGTGTTCGTGATGGGTGAAGCAAATGAAGGTACGCCGCTTGTACGCATACGTAACGCTCCTTATGTACAAAATGCGCAGACAGGCCGACGCGCGAAATTCAATGACTACGAATGCAGTATGGAAGAAGATATCTTCGCTCCTTTTATGAAAGATCTTCCCTGGAAGAAGGGAGGAGATCTCTAACGCTCAAGCGTCACCCACTGGTACCGAAGACCGTTCCATTCACGCTCTTCCTCGGAGAGCTTTCTTGTAAATAGGCGCTCGTACGGAGGGAAGTATGAATCGCCCTCTTTATCGTCATCAATGAGCGTGAGGTAGAGGCGGTCGATGTAGGGAAGTGCCTGTTCGTATATCTGCCCACCTCCGCCGATAAATATCTCCTCACTATCAAGTGCGCGCGCTTTCTCGAGTGCCTCTTCGAGTGAATGTGCAACGATGACATCAGGATGCGTCCAGTTCGAATCGCGCGTGATAACGATGTTGGTGCGTCCCGGAAGCGCTTTTCCAAGTATCGCCAGGATAGATTCAAAGGTCTTGCGGCCCATAATGACGGGATGTCCCATGGTCAGCTGCTTAAACCGCTTCAAGTCGTCCGGGATGTGCCAGAGCAGGCCGTTGCCGTCGCCGATAACGCGGTTATGAAGGTGCCCGTTTCCGATGGCAACAACGGAGGAGATGCGTGGCTTCGATTCCATACGAGCCAGTGTATCAGAACCGCGCATTAGTCTTTATGCACGATAATGCGCCGTTCTCTCTGCTTAGGACACAGACATAATCCATAGGTTGGTCCCACGATTGCCGCGCAAGCGGGGCGGGAGAGAGCTGGTCTTCAAAACAAAAGCCGATGCGGATCCAGGAGGCGGGCACGAGAGCAAGAAAGCGGTCGTACCAGCCCCCGCCTTGGCCGTGCCGCGTGCCGGATGCATCGAATCTCTTGCCGGGCATGAGTACTGCTATCGGAGTCGAGCCTGCTGCGCGCATCGCCGCCACCGCTTCTTCTTCCGGATCAAGCGTAGGACGGGGCTCTATGCGGTAGGCAATCTTTGCATCCACTATAAATGGAGACACCGCGACTTCAGTGCGAAGCGCGGTGTACGTGACAAGTGCATGATGGGAGAGGAGTTCTTTGAGAGAAACAATCTCCTCCATACGGTTAGGTTGCCGGATGATCCCGCTTTAGCTTACGGATGTCACCTTCAAATACGAGCTTCATCTCAACGCCCTTCTCTTTGCTGCCTTTCTCAACCACATCCTTCATGTGCCAGCGGCTTTTGCGCGCCTCGACTGGACGAGTCAGCTCTTCAAAGACCACCTGGCAGAAACGCTCACCTGGATGGATGCGCACAGTCGAGCGGGTGTTGTTGCGCACAGGAAGCGTGAGCGGCCCTTCGTAGCCTGAGTCGATAATGCCCGTGAGGTCGACCGAGAGGCCTTTGCGGTTGATTGATGAGCGCGGATAAAGAATTGCCATGATGTCATTAGGCACTTTGAGCGATTCGAGCGAAGACACAAGCACGTACTCCTGGGGAAGGAGCTCAAAGTACTGGCCCTGCTCAAGTTCAATGATGTCGAAATATTCAGGACCATGGTCTTTAAGAGGATCAATATCAACTGCTTCACGGCCCTTGTCGGTAAAGCGCCATGCTTTTGGCATGAGGAAGGTAAATCCAAGGCGAAGATCGATCGCATGGCTCTGGACCTGGAATTCATCAAGCGCAGGAGTAAACGCAAGCCCGCCCTCTTTCACGCGCGCCAGAATATCTTCTTTAGTGAGAATAGCCATACCTACAGGATAACCTTAATGCCAGTAATTGCGGGAAAGGGGGAGTACTTGCCGCTTATGTCTGTAACAATCTCCTCCACGAGCGCCTTATCTTTCTTCTCTGCACGATCATACGCATTCTTTGGAAGCTCAATATGAATAGCAGGATGTGCATCTTTGCGTGCGATCAATTCCTTTGCCGCTTCGTACTGATTATCGTACAAGTGTGCGTTAGAGATTGAGTGTGAGTACACGCCAACCCGTACGCCAAGCTTCTGTGCAAGTATGTGCTGCAGGAGCGCAAAGCCGGCAACGTCAGCGGGGAACCCTAGAAGCATATCGTTTGAGCGAACGATGTTATGCAAGTGGAGACGCCCGCCGATGATGTTTACCGTAAAGGTGTACGGGCAAGGAACATTCTTCTTCTTAAAGAGGCTCAGTCCGTCGCTCGCCGGGTCCCAGGTGACAATCACGCCATGGCGCGAGCTCGGCTCCTTCTTAAGGAGTTCAACCAGAAGCTTCAGCTGGTCGCGTCCGAAGTGTCGGCGCCAGCGGTAGCCGTAGGCAACCGTCACGACGTCGTTTGGATTCGTAAACCCGTCCCAGATCTTAGTGTAGTCCCGCAGGAAGTCTGCAGGCTTTCGTAGTCCAGCGATGAACCAAATCTGCTCGGCGACGAACATGGTGATGGGAATCTTGCGGAGAGTGAGAAGCGGGAAGCCTTCCTTCTCAACATCAATGGAGAAATGGAGGCCGGGAATTGCCGCGGTCTCATGCTTCGTACGTTCTGAAAGCTCGCGCGTTCCTTCGGTAAGGATGCGGGAGAGCATTTCTTGGTAGAGGGTGTCGAAGCGCGCCATAGGGAGCATTATACGTTTCTGATCCGGGGGAGCCAATTGATAACGAAGTACGCTACACTGTGCGTATATGGCAACACCCCAGTACCCGTATGTGCCGCCTGGGAGGACTTTTCTCTACGTCCCTGAAGGCAACCCTTATATGAAAGAGGCTGAGGCGTATGCACGTGCCCATTCGCTTGATAACGCGGTGAAGACAGGGTCAATAGTTGTCTTGGCAGGTGAAGTGATTGGACGGGGCGCCAATGGAAGCGACTACCACGTACGCCACGAGTGCGAGCGTGTGCGCCAGAACATTCCAACAGGGCAGGGGTACGAACTCTGCGAGGGGTGCCACCCTAAGAACCATAGCGAGCCGCGTGCAATTAATGACGCCAAAACACGGACGGAAGACCTCAGCGAGGCGGATCTCTATCTTTGGGGGCATTGGTGGGCGTGCGAGCCGTGCTGGAACGCGATACAGGAAGCCGGCATTAGGAACGTATATCTGCTTGAAGGCAGCGAGCGCTTCTTTAACAAGGCGCATCCGGACAACGTGCTCTAGCTTTTGCTGGGGAGAGGCGATTCTTCCTTGGCAGGGTATAGTGTCACCCAGGTATTTCTACCGGGGGATCATATGACATTCATCGCTTTAGAAGGAATTGAAGGGGCGGGCAAGAGCACGCAGTTTCAATTGCTGCTCAAACGCTCCGATGAGATCTTCCCCGGCAAGGAGAAGGTCTTTACGCGCGAACCAGGCGGCTCGCCGACCGCAGAGGCGATTCGCAGTTTTCTCTTCTCAACGGATGGAGCGAACCTCGATCCGGAGAGTCAGATGGATCTCTTCTTTGCAGCGCGGCGCATGCACCTTGCTGAGGTGGTCGTACCGGCGCTTGCTGCAGGGAAGCTCGTCATCAGCGACCGCTTCATCGGTTCGTCGTTTGCGTACCAAGTACATGCGGGCGATCCAAGCCTGCGCGAACTCTTCGACTTGCGCAGGCGCATGATCGAGCCCTACATGCCGACGCGCTCAATCGTGATTGACGTACCGGCCGATGTGGCCAAAGCACGTGTTGAATCGCGCTATGGCCAGGCTATGAACCACTTCGACGAGAAGCCGGTCGAGTTCTACGAAACGCTGCGGGAGGGGTACGAGGTTTTTAAGGCCGAGATCGCTCCCGCGCAGACCGTGTTTATCGACGGCAACAGGCCCGTGGAGGAGGTCTTTGAAGATCTGGTCGCACGCATTAAGGAGACTCTCTAGTAATGGAGAGGGAAAATCCGGGGGCAGCGCTCCCAGATTTTTGTTAGTAGCGGGTGCGCGTGCGTGAGGATAGGAAGACCCTGTATACTAGTCCCCATGATCGTTAACCGCGCCACCTGCACCTGGTCGAGCTTTGTGTAAGCCGGTCCGCACTCCTTTTATTCAATTAGCTTTAATTCGTATGTACGACCACATACAGCAAGAAGACAAAGAAGTGTATAGCGCCATTGAAGGCGAGGAGGTGCGCGAGCGCGAGGGCCTTGAACTCATTCCTTCAGAGAACTATGTATCGCTCGCTGTGCGCGAAGCGATGGCATCCGTACTTACCAACAAGTACTCAGAAGGGTATCCAGGCAAGCGCTACTATGGCGGCCAAGAGTTTACCGATCAGGTAGAGCGCATCGCGATAGCGCGCGCCAAGGAGCTCTTTGGAGCGGGTTTCGCAAATGTGCAGCCTCTCGGCGGCGCTAATGCAAACATCGCTGCGTACATGGCGCTCCTTGAGCCGGGCGACACGGTGCTTGGCATGGATCTTTCACATGGCGGCCATCTTACGCACGGGCACCCGGTGACCTATATCTCTAAGATCTTCCGCTTCGTTCGCTACAAGATGAAAGATGTTGAGACGGGCGAAATTGATTATGACCAGCTTCGCCAGACGGCGCTCGCTGAGAAGCCGAAGATAATTCTTGCCGGCTTCTCCGCCTATCCGCGCGAACTGGACTGGAAGCGCATCGCAGAGATAGCGCATGAGGTTGGCGCATACGCGGTTGCAGACGTTGCGCACATCGCCGGACTTATTGCAGGCGGCGCAGCAAAGAACCCATTCGATTACGGATTTGATGTGATGACCACGACCACGCACAAGACGCTGCGTGGTCCGCGCGGCGGCATGATCCTCACGCGCGAGGACCAAGCAATTGCGCAAAAGATAGACAAGGCAGTGTTCCCTGGACTACAGGGTGGGCCGCACATGCATCAGATAGCGGCTAAGGCGATTGCCTTTGGCGAAGCACTAAGGCCTTCGTTTAAAACCTATGCAGCGCAGGTGGTACAAAATGCACAAGCGATGGCGGAGGTATTCAAGGGGGAGAACGCGCGCCTCATCACGGGCGGTACCGACAACCACCTCATTCTTGCTGATGTATGGTCCTCGTTTGAAATCTCTGGCGGGGAGGCGGAAACGCTTCTTGATAGCGCGGGCATTACGCTCAACAAGAATGCGATCGCAGACGACACGCGTAAGCCGATGGATCCCTCAGGCATTCGTTTTGGCACGCCTGCCATAACAACGCGCGGCTTTACCAAAGAGGAGGCAGGGCGCGTGGCAGAGCTTATGATCGAGCTTCTGCAAAAGCGTGACGACGCGACCGCGGCGCGCGTACGAGAGGAAGTGCGTTCGCTTGCGCTCAAGCATCCAGTACCTGAATCGTTCTAATTCGTACCATTTATTGAAGAAGCGCCTGGACCTCCGGGCGCTTCTTCATAATAGCTTCACTTATTTAGAAAATGTGGTGTAAGTAAGAATGGCGTGTATGAGTCGTCAGAGAAAGTAAGGACCTTATTTCCGATAACTGATTCGCCACGTATGACCACCGTCCACGCTTCCTTGCTCGGCATCTTCTTGCTCACGCTTTGCGTGCTTCCTGCTGCTGCAAGCGCGAATTCC
>DATMJP010000045.1:0-7844 GCA_035553815.1 Minisyncoccota bacterium | reverse complement strand
AGCGCATTCAGAGCGGTATGGATGCCTATACGGGCAACGGTGTGCTTATTGATTCAGGTGAATTCTCCGGAAGAAACTCCGAGGAGGCGAAGTGGGATATTGTCGCCTTTGTTGGAGGGGAGCGTACGACCAACTACAGGCTTCGCGATTGGCTCGTCTCGCGCCAGCGCTACTGGGGCTGTCCTATACCTGTTGTGTACGACCCAGAAGGAAAGCCGCATCCAGTGAAGGAAGAGCATCTCCCATGGCTCCTGCCAACTGATGTTGATTTCAGCCCTAACAGCGACGGTTCGCCGCTGCGTACTTCCAAAGAGCTACGTGAGCGCGTGACAACGCTCTATGGCGAAGGCTGGACCCCTGAGTTTGATACGCTCGACACCTTTGTGGACTCTTCGTGGTACTTCTACCGCTATCTTGATCCAAAGGATGAGAATGATTTCTCCGATCAAGCGCTTATGAAGACCTGGCTGCCAGTGGATCGCTATTCAGGCGGAAGCGAACACACCACCATGCATCTGCTCTATGCGCGCTTCTTCCATAAGGCACTCTACGATCTTGCGCTCGTGCCCAATGCAGAGCCATTCATTGAGCGCTACAACCGCGGCCTTATCCTCGGCCCTGACGGCCAGAAGATGTCTAAGTCCAAGGGAAACGTTGTTAACCCTGATGAGGTTGTAGAGAAGTACGGCGCTGACGCCGTGCGCCTCTATCTTGCATTCATCGGCCCTTACAACGAGCCAGGCAGCTATCCTTGGAACCTTGATGGCGTGGAGAGCATGCGCCGCTTCTTGGAGCGTAGTGCATCTATTGAGCAGAAGGTGAAGCCTATGGAGGTGCCACTTGAGCTTGCACGGGCATTTGCACGCACTGTGGAAAAGGTTGGTACTGATATTGAACGCTTTAAGTTCAATACGGCTATCTCAGCACTCATGGTTCTTCTTAAGGAGCTCGAGGCAGCGGAAGCGGTGCCGGTGGCTGCGTATCACGAATACCTACGTATGCTTGCGCCGCTTGCGCCGCACCTTGCAGAGCACCTCTATGGTGCGACGGGTGGCGAGGGAAGCATCCATGCAAGCCTTTGGCCGAGCGTTGATCCAGATCTTCTTAAATCAGAGCTCAAGACCGTCATTGTGCAGGTTGCAGGCAAGAAGAAGGGCGAAATTCTGCTCTCTGAAACAGCTTCTGAGGACGAGGCACGTGATCTGGCTACCCAGATTGCTGCTGTTTCTGCAGCACTGGGAGACAAGGCGCCAGCCCGGATCATTTATGTCCCAGGACGCATCATAAACCTCGTTCCCTGGGTGGCTTCATAGGTCCATCATTTCGCTCAAAATAGGGCCTAGAATAAGGGTTTTGCTAATCCCAATACACGCAGTTTGGCCGTATTTTTGATTGACAAAACGGGGTCCGGTGTGCTATCATCCTCCATGCGAGGAGGTGCAAACCAAGTCGCAACTATGCATTTAATTCCGATGGCCTTAATTGGCCTTTTCGTTTTGTCTAGTAGTGTCGCGTCGCCGATTCCTACCGAAGCCGACCAGCTAACCCCTGGTTCGAGCCAACAGGTGAGTACGACTACCGCACTTGAGTTGCCAACCGCAGCTCCAGTGAAGGTAGCAGTACGGGGTCATGAAAAGGCGTCCGGCAGCTACTCTGTGAAGCTCACCGCATACAACGCTGTGCCGAGCCAGACTGATGGAGATCCATCAATCACGGCCAGTGGGGCATACTCCAACCCTGAGGTTGTAGCAGCCCGATCTCGCGATCTTGCGGCGAGCCTTCCTTTCGGTACGGTCGTCGCGATAGAGCGCACCGCTGCGGACACACCACGCTGTAACTTCAGCACGGTGGAGCACCTCATCGGTTACCGCGTTATCGCTGACAGCATGAACGCACGTATCGTGAATCACGTGGACGTGCTGTTTGCGGCAGACGAGACCGTAACCCTGGGCGGCAAGGTGATGAACCCTGCGCGCGCTGTCGGTTCCTGTGACCAGGTTAGCGTACGCGTCGTGGGTAAGGTGGATATCAACAATATCCCCCAGACCCAGGAAGAGCTTGCGCGCCTTGTTAACGGTACGGAGCTTGCCAGTCGTTAATTCATAAAGAAGGAGAAAGCCCTCGAGCAATCGAGGGCTTTCTTCATATTTGGCCACGAAAATGAAGTCGAGTATACTCGAGTTATATGAACGCTCTTTTACGCAAACATTCAGCCACTAGCATCGCGCTTCTTATCGCAACATTTGTATGTATGAGCGCCTTGCCGCTCAGTGCGAAGGCGCAGTCGCTTGAGGTATCAGGATGGATCCCGTACTGGGCATCCAAAAGCGGTGCCAACGCAGCAATCAAGAATATGGACGCGTTTACGGAGATAAACCCGTTTGCCTATAGCGTTACCTCAAAGGGCACGCTTTCTGACACCATGAAGCTTACCAAGAGCGAGTGGAAGAAGCTTTTCCGTGCCGCAGAGCGCGAAGATGTGCGCATCATACCTACTGTCATGTGGAGCGACCGCGCCAACATTGACCGCATATTGCGCGATCCAGCTCTACGCGCTGCTCATGTAAAGGCTATTGTTGCTGAGATTGAAAAGAAGGACTTCGACGGCGTTGATATTGATTATGAAAACAAGAGTGCTGATACGCGCCCGTATTTCTCTCTGTTCCTAAAAGACTTGAAAGCGGCGCTTAAGGGAAAGATGCTTGCCTGTACGATTGAGGCACGCACGCCGCCTGATTCTCTATACCGCGTTGTCCCTGCGAACATAGAGTATGCAAACGACTACAAGGAGATAAATAAGCACTGCGACCGTGTGCGTCTGATGGCATATGATCAGCAGACAGCAGACTGGAAGCTCAACCAGGCAGCGAAAGGTCCCTATGCACCCCTCTCGGATGTTGCGTGGGCTAAGAAGGTGATCGACCTTGCTGCGAAAGATATCAGCAAAGACAAGCTTGTGCTTGGCATTCCGACCTATGGTCATGAGTATGAGATCACCGTAAATCCAAGTGGTACGTTCGGCTACAAAAAGCTGTGGGCATTTAATCCAAAGTACGCTACGGACTTGGCAAAGAAGCAGAAACTAACACCGGTCCGCGCTTCTTCAGGAGAGCTTAGCTTCGCATATATCCCAAAGACCTCAACCGCATACCGATCCAAGCAAGCTGTTTCTTCAGGCACTACGACCTCAGCAGAGCGCGCTATCGCGCAGGCGCAAGCGTACGCAAAGGCAACCGGCACGTCGACCACCATTAACATGCTTTGGTGGTCCGATGCAGGCTCTATAGAGCGTAAGCTCGACCTTGCCGCAGCCTCAGGCCTCAAAGGCGTTGCGATATTCAAGGTTGATGGAGGTGCAGATTCAAAGATGTGGCGCCTGTTCTAGAGCTTCACCCATCCTTTAACTCATACAGGGTATTACTAGGGAGTTACTCATAGCGAACTTCTGACCCGTATGGCAACCGTAATAAACAATCCAAGTTCTGATTCAGGATCATCAGGCGCAGGCTGGGGCGTTGCAGTCGTAATTGCAATCCTCGTTATCCTTGCACTCCTCTTCGGTATTCCCGCACTCCGCGGTGCAACCGGTGGTGGCGCATCAGTAACTGTGCCTGAGAGCATTGACGTAAATGTAGGTGGAGGCGGTGCTGGTGGCCAGTAGCACGCTACTCTACAAGAAAAGCGCCAGCACTCGCTGGCGCTTTTCTTTATGCAGACCTAGGGTAGTATTGCTGAAATGGCACGCCGATCATACGAACCGCTTCCCTTAAAGCTTCTTATTAAGCGCTCTCGAGCGGGGCTAGGACTCTTTGCAGGCGAATCAATTGCGAAGGACTCCTGCATCATTGAGTATGTGGGACGCAGAATCTCACGCGAGGAAGAAATGAAAAGCCGCAGCCGCTATCTCTTTACTGTGAATCGAAATATCACTATCGATGGCACAGATCGGAAGAACACTGCTCGGTATATAAACCATTCCTGCAAGCCAAATGCGGAGGCCGTAATACACAAGAACCGCATCTATATCTTTGCGATCAGGTCTATCAAGGAAGGAGAGGAGATCACCTACGATTACGGTAAGGAATACTTTGACGAATACATGAGCAACGGCCGCTGCCGCTGCGATGCGTGCGAAGCAAAAAGTAAGTAGGGCCGCCGAGCAAAGGCGACCCTACGGTCTTTCTTGAGCGCCCACTCAGTCGTCGTGCGACTGGGCATCTCGCTCAGCGGATTCAGCCTCATCAGCAGCGTCAGCTGCCCGGCGCAGGTCCTCAGCCTTGTCAGTGGCCTCGGATTCAGCGCGATCGGCTTCCTCACGATAGTCGTCTCCGGACTTACCGGGCATGGCATTCTCCTTCCTTGGTGTGCCCCGCTACAGCGTACTCAGCAGCTCGTAAAGCATGGGTGAACGACTACTTCCGCGTCCTTGGCGTCACAATGCTCCATGCGCCTGTCTCCATATTGCGAACCGCGTAGTAGGATCCGCTCTTCGGAGCGATACTGAAAGCCCTTCCTGACTCGAAGGAGAGCCCTTCGAGCTTGAGGCGGGTGAGCTTTACTGATGCGTTCACCAACCCATTTCTGTTGAGCTTCTTGGAGACCGTGATGTAGGGCTCCGGGTTCGGCAAGCGCTCTTCAATCGTCTTGATGAGCTCCTCTTCCGGAACACTGATTTTGGCCGCCTTGCGTGTGCGGTACCAGCGCACGATTGCGGTTGCGATTGGCACTGTCTGAGATTTGGATTCTGCCTCAAGCTTCTTCTTATTCCGTTTCCAGAATTTGAAGAGCTGTTCGCCGATCAGGAAGATTTCGGCCTTGCACGCATCAATGCGGGCATTGGACTCGCTCTCAATCTTCTTGATGCGCGTGTCGCGCTTAGCGGCTTCGCGCTGTATCTTCACGAGAAGCGATGTTACGCGTCTTGCCGCGTGCGAGGCCTCGGCTTTTGTCTTGACTGGTGCAGCGGTAGTGCTCGTTGTGGCGAGTGCCATGGCTAGACTCCATCGTTATGCGAATGTGCATCCTTATACATGAAGCACTACGCTGGATGAGATTTGAGTGACATCGTAGTTCATATACTGCTCACCCATGCTTTGCCTTAATACGCGTATGCCAACACGCAATAAGCTAAGCGGCGCATCAGCGCTGCAGAAGGAAAGTCGTTTGAAATCGCAAAGGTCTGGAAAGGCAGGCAGGGTCGCCGGCAAAGGGAAGGCTGCCCGCTCCAATAAGGCTACAGGCGGCAAACTAGCGCGCTAGTAGTCCGTTCTCGCGTTCAGGTATACTAGACGCATATGAACAGGAAGCTTCTTATACTGGGCGGTGTTGGTGTTGTGCTTGTGGGACTTTTAGTAATGAGCAGAGTGATGGAGAGCGCGCCAGCGCCACTATGGAAGGGCACGACCATTTCCTGTCTTGTGAACGGCCACCAGAATCTGGCGCAGCACATCCATCAGGAACTTAGCATTACAAAAGACGGAGTCGCTGTACCTATTCCAAGCAACATTGGTATAACCCAGGGCTGTATGGCCGAGGTCCACACGCATGAGGCCGATGGCACTATCCATGTTGAGTCTATAGAGCCAAAAACCTTCACGCTCCAGGATTTCTTTGCCGTCTATGGGCAGCCACTTGAGCAGGAAGGGTATGCGCTTGTGGCGCGCTCTAATGGCGAGATTGTAGAGGATCCAGCCAGCTTAGTTCTGGTGGACCATCAAACAATTGAGCTTGAGTATACGAGCGCTGAGTAGCAACAAGAAATCCCGCTCTGATGCGGGACTTCTTGTTAGGGAGGGTAGCGTTCTTTCCGCTATGAATTGCCGCCACCACGACTTGCTTCTCCACCCTTGCGGCCGGCCTCCTGTGCCTCTTCAGATGTAAATTCGTGAGCCGTGCCCTTCTCGTGCGCTGCCTTACCGCCCATACTTGCAATTTCGCGCTGCCGCTCTGCATCCATGGATGCGAAGCCGCGCTTACTTGAACCATTGTTGTTATTTGCCATACGTGAATGTCCCTTATTGCTTATAACGAGCCGATCGACTGTATGCACAATACTGACTAGTAGTTGAAGTGAAAATTAACGAGCTCTGCAATTAGCCAATGATCCCATCAACCAGGCCGTAGGTAACAAGATCCGTAGGAGTGAGGATAGTTTGGCGCTCCATAAGCTCCAGCACTTTTTCTGGCGTCAGTCCTTTGCGTGACGCGTCCGCTACCACTGATGCGTACTGAAAGTCCTTAAGGCGGTCTTCGCGAAGCATGGCGCTTATTTCCTGTGCGGTGTAACGCTGGTTGCCGTCAAACTTACGGCCAGCAAGATGGAAGAGGAGCGTCGTGTTTCTCGTTACATAGCGTGTCTGCCCAGAGAGGAGAAGAATGATGCCGGAAGAATCGACATCGCCTGAGCCGATCGTTACGAGCTTCGGCTTCAAAACATAGCGCATGTGGTCGTGGAAGCTCATAGCGGTGCCTGTGGGTCCGCCTGCCGAGGTAACGGTTAGATAAATGGAGCGGTCCGGGTCTTCAAGGTAGAGGGCACGAATCTCTTCAATAACGCGCTCGCTCGTTGCGTAGTTAACAACGCCAAAGTACTCAAGCGATCGTGCCGGATCAAAAAGAGGCGTCTCAGTTACAGACGCAGTTTCAATAAGTGTGGTACTGGTTTTTTCCATACGCCCAGTATGAACGTGAGCATATGATGAAGCAAGCTGAACAATAACGATTTTAATTTGTCAATTCTGCGGTGATGTAGCGGCTGAGTGCTTCGCGCAATTCCTTAACACCGATAGGCTTTGTGTAGTGGTCGGTAAAACCGGCCTTTTCGGCAAGCTGCTTATCCTCATCAAGTCCGTACCCGGTAAGCGCAATCGCAGGCGCTTCAAAACCCTCGCTGCGCAAGAGTGCAATAAGCTCATGGCCATTCATGACTGGCATACCGATATCTATGAACACAAGATCAATTGCGTTAACGGCCAGAAACGTACGCGCCTCTTCAGGACCATAAGCGGGATGCGCATCGCAGCCGAGTGCATTCAAAAGACGGACTAGCCCACTTGCTGCAGCCTCGTTATCGTCTACCACCAATATGCGAGCCTTTCGCGTAGTCTCTATCATGTGCTGTATCGTACACCCACTATTAACTAACCTTCATTAAGAGACTATGAAGGCTGGACGGGGAGATCCGGTATAGAGGGCGCTATAGCGGTAAGCAACGCTTCGTGGAAGGTTGCGGAGCCCGCTGAGATAAAGCCGTTTACCGGGCGATCGTAGCGCTGGCTCTTGCCTACAAGGTCTGAAGTGCGCCCGCCCGCCTCTTCAACAATAATCTTTGCCGAAGCACAATCCCAGGAAGGACGCACAAGAGGGAAGATAACCCCCTCAAGCTGGCCGGAGGCCACGAGCATGTGCGCATATATAGTTGATCCAAACGAGAGGAAGCGGGAATTTGAGTTACGCAGCGTCTCGAGAAACTCGAGATTACTAAACCCGCGGAAACCATCAATTGCAATCGAGCTCTCATCGAGTGACTCATGCGCTGACGTGTGAATGCGCGTATCGTTCATATACGCACCGGTTCCTTGTACCGCATGGTACATGCGCTTCATATAGGGGTCGTATACAACGCCTAGGATAGGCTTCCCGTCCTGCACAAGGGCAAGAGAAAAGACATTGGTGGGAACGCCGCGCATGTATGGCGATGTGCCGTCTATTGGATCAACGACCCACAGGTACTCGCTCTCTTTAATACGCGAACCCTCTTCTCCTAGGACACTGTGCTCTGGGAACGCCGCTTCGATCCGTGCGAGCACGAGATCATTGATTTCTGTATCGGCCCGCGTAAGGGG
>DATMJP010000044.1:0-4854 GCA_035553815.1 Minisyncoccota bacterium | reverse complement strand
ATCGTGCTCACGCGTCGCTTCGGCGACTGAGTACGAGCACAGAGCGTACGTGGAAAAGCCCCGCGGCGATGCGGGGTTTTTCTATTTCTTCGAAAGGATGCTCCGCTTATAGGTATCCAAATGGCGCAGCGCTACTCCCGTTCCTCGCGCCACACAGAAGTATGCGTCCTGGGCGAGTTTTGCCTGAACACCCGTGCGGCGGTACACAAGCTCTGGCAGGTTGCGCAGCTGACTAGTGCCACCTGTGAGAATGATGCCGTTATCGATGATATCTGAAGCAAGCTCCGGTGGGGTTTCCTGAAGCACTTTGCGAATAGCGCCCATCATCTCGCGTAATTCACGATTTGTAGCCTGCACCACCTCGTTCGTCTTGAGCTCTATTGTGCGCGGAAGCCCGGAGACAAGGTCGCGCCCCTTTACCTGCATAGAAAGCTCCTCCGCTACCGGCACTGCAGAGCCGATCTGGATCTTTATCTCTTCAGCAGTCTTATCGCCGATGGCGAGGTTGTACTGTTTCTTTACATAGTCCACAACAGCACGGTCGAGTTTGTTGCCTGCGCATTTAACAGACGTGGAAGCAACAATACCGCCAAGAGAGATTACGGCTACGTCGATGGTCCCGCCGCCAATATCAGCAACCATGCGGCCGAGCGGCTCCTGAATAGAAATACCAGCGCCGATTGCGGCAAGGATCGGCTCCTTAACGACAAACGCATCAGCGGCGCCTGCCTTGGCAGCTGCTTCGATCACCGCGCGCTTTTCTGTCGAGGTTACGCCTGCCGGCACTGAGACCAGCACGGTGGGCTTCAATATGTTCCAGCGTCCAAGGGCCTTGCGCATGAAATAGCGAAGCATTGCTTCTGTGACGCGATAGTCGGCGATAACGCCGTCCTTCATAGGACGGTAGGCGGTGATGGAGTCAGGCGTGCGGCCAATCATTGCCTTCGCTTCTACGCCGATTGCAAGTACTTTGTTGGTTTCGGTAGAAACGGCAACCACCGACGGCTCATTGAGGACGACGCCCTTGCCAGGAACAAATACGAGCACGTTCGTAGTGCCTAGGTCGATGCCTAGTCGCGGAGAAAGCATTGCCATTACTTGCACATCATACACGGGGAGGGTTGCAAGCTCAAAATTCCTGCCCTTGACATGAGCACAATATAGAAGCACTATCCCACACGGAAGGGGCGCATCTTAGGCTGCCAGGGGGTCTGGCAAAGATGCGAAACAAGACATGCGTACACTTGCAATCATGATCGGCGTCATCCTCATGGGAATTGGAATCCTCTTCCTGTGGGTGAATCCCGAATTCGCGTCAGAGCGCTCGAAGGCCATCATGCATGTCCTGACAGTCCTCGGCGCGCTGCCAATCCTGTGGGCCCTCTTCTGGCCTCCCGGACTGCCGCGCGTCATCGCGAACTACCTGCATCGGTTCGGCTATGACTAGCCGGTCCGCGCGCGCTCCCTTCCACAAGGAGCGCGTTTGCATTTCTAAGGTACAATTCTTGCCAATGACCGAGGAACTCAATTTCATAGTGGAGGGCGGCAAGCCGCTCTCAGGAACCATTACCACGAGCCGTTCAAAGAATGGCGCCGTCGCGCTTCTTGCCGCATCGCTTTTAAATACAGGCACCACGACGCTTAAGAACGTACCGCGCATTGAGGAGGTCAATCGCCTCATCGAAGTGCTCCGTTCTATCGGCGTCTCAGTTACGTGGCAGGACCGTGACGTGATTATTACCCCGCCTCCCACGATACGCCTCGACACAATTGATCAGAAAGCTGCCGTTCGAACGAGAAGCATTCTCATGTTCATTGGCCCGCTGCTCCACCACTTCCCGTCGTTTAGCTTGCCGCAGTCTGGTGGCTGCACATTAGGACTTCGCAGCGTACGTCCGCACTTATGGGCGCTCGAGAACTTTGGCGTTTCAATCGAAGCTGAGGCAGATCGCTTTGCCATTACGCACGACGGGCTTTCTCCTGCTGAGATCGTCCTCTATGAATCAAGCGATACAGCAACCATAAATGCGCTGCTTGCTGCATCACGCATTGAAGGTACGACGGTGATTAAGTACGCCTCAGCAAACTATCAGGTACAGGAGGTGTGTGGATTCCTGCGCGATCTTGGCGTTTCAATCGAAGGCATCGGTACCACCACACTCACAATCACGGGAGTTGGCGAGATCAACACTGATATTGCCTACACCATCGCTGAAGATCCGACCGATGCTATGTTCTTCATCGCCTCTGCAATTGTGACGCGCTCAACGCTCACCATCGAGCGCGTACCAATAGAATTCCTTGAGGTTGAGCTCGCTATTCTTGAGAAGATGGGACTGCGTTATACACGGAAGGACGCGGGCGTGTCTGAAAACGGCATAACGAAGCTTGTTGATCTTACGCTTTCACCTTCAATGCTTATCGCGTTCCCGGAAAAGATCCATGCGCGTCCCTATCCCGGACTTAACATAGACAACCTCCCCTTCTTTGCGGTCATTGCAACTGTTGTCGACGGGCCAACACTCATTCATGACTGGGTATATGAGAAACGTGCCATTTACTACACTGAGCTTGATCGGTTAGGAGCAGAGACGACGCTCTTTGACCCGCACCGTATACAGATCATGGGGCCTGCGCACCTGCGCGGTGCTCAGCTTGTGTGTCCTCCAGCGCTTCGCCCTGCAACCATTCTCCTTATTGCTATGCTCGGCGCCGAGGGCCGTTCAATCCTGCGCAATGTCTACAGCATCAATCGCGGCTACGAGGACTTGGTTGATCGACTCCAGAGCATTGGCGCCTCTATCAAAGCGAGCCACGAATAGCAGGGTATGCTGTAGGCATGTACGTCGTCGACGTTATCGCGCTCAGTCCAACCTCTCCGTCTGCGCCTCTCTCATATAGAAGCAAGGAGCGTCTGAAAGCAGGCACGGTTGTGCAGATGACCCTGCGTAAGACCCCTGTGTTTGGCATTGTTGTTGCTGCCACTGAGATTAAGGATGCAAAGGCAATGCTGAAGCAAGCATCGTTTGCGCTTGCTAAAAGCATCACCCATACCGCAGGCATGCTTCCGGGTGCCCTTATGCATGCCGCAGAGCGGATTGCAGACGCGCACGCCGTTTCGCTCGGCTCTGTGCTCCATGCGCTCCTGAGCGATTCGCTGAAGGGATCCATCCCGCGCGTACTGCCTGCGGGCCCCGGGTTTACGTGTAAGACCTATGAATATCCGCGCGACACGCGTCTGCGCAAATACCGTACGCGCATTGAGGCCAATACTGAGCAGAAGAGAGCCACACTTTTGATAGTACCAACGACCGCAGAGCTCAATGAACTTAAGGCGGCATTCAAAGAGTTCTCACCAATCGTGCTCTCAGGAGAAGTAAAGCCAGATAAGCGCGAGGATGCGATTCGCGCGTGCGAAGATGCGCGGTCGCTGATTCTTGCCACTCCCGCGTTCTCCTTTATCGCTATACGTGCGCTTGGCGAGATTATTATCGAGCGGCCAAGTGCAGGTACCTACCGTATGCCGCGCAGGCCGCACCTTGATTGGATCACAGCGCTGAAGATTCTCGCTGAGGAGCGCGCAGTTGTATTTACGCTCGGCGACTATCCGCTTCCGCTTGAGCATCGTCCAAAGCCAGAAGCAGTGCTCTCCCAGGCGCCGCCTGGCACTGCTGAAGCAATTGATGTGCGCGCGCTGCGGGCTCAGGGCGAGGTGTGGAGGGCAGTCCCGGATGCGCTCGCAAAGGAGATCCAGAGTGTGCTCAAGGAGCATAAGCGAGTGCTGGTGCTCGCTGCGCGCAAAGGCTACGCCCCCTCTATCGCCTGCAGGGATTGCGGCACGACGCTTAAGAGCGAGTTTGGCACCACGTATTCCCTTGCAACCGTGAACGGTGTCCGCGTGCTGCGCACTGCAGACGGGCGCACGCTCGCCTCTCCAGAGACGGTATGTCCAAACTGCGGATCCTGGAACTTGCAGCCGCTTGGCGTCGGTATTGAACGCGTCATGGAGGAGCTTAAAGAAGCGTTTCCGGACGAACACCTTGCACGATTTGATTCCGACACGGTGAAGACTGATACAGCTGCACGTAAGGCTATGAAGCTCTATAGAGAGAAGCGTGGGATACTCGTTGCAACTGAAACCGTACTTCCTTGGCTGGGTACGTTTGATGAGCCGGATGATATTGCGCTTGCGGTCGTCGCTTCGATGGATTCACTGCTCTCGCTCCCGTTCTGGCGCGCGCGGGAGCGGTTCGCGCGAATTGGCCTCATGCTGCGCACGTATGCTGCGCGAGTGCTTATAGGCACGCGCCTGCCGGACGATGCGGCACTTTCAGCGATTCTTGATCCGGAGCACACGGGATTCTTTGAAGAAGAGGCGAGCCTGCGCAAGATTCTTGCGTATCCGCCCTATGGCACAATCATCGCAATACAGGTTGAGGGAACCCGTAAGCGCCTCTTGGAGGCAAAAATAGCGGTACTGAGCGCCGTACTTCCCTTTGCGCCAGTGCCGCTTCCAGAGCGTATGCTGGAGAAAAATCTCTTCCGACTCACCCTGCTCCTACCGCTTCCGGAAGGCGCATGGCCAGAGAAGAGTCTCTCCCAAAAGCTCCAGGCACTGCCTCCCTATGCGCGCGTCCTTGTTGATCCAGAGAGCTTCTGGTAGATGAAGCGTCATTTGGTATAGTCATCTCATGAAGGCAATTGTGCAGGATGGAGATGAGGTATTGCGCCAAGTGGCAGTACCGGTCCCAGAAGAGCTGTTTGGTACCGAAGAGCTCGCAAGAATGATTACTGATATGGAAGGTGCGCTTGACGCGCAGGCGGATGGCGTTGCCCTCGCAGCGCCGCAAATCG
>DATMJP010000043.1:0-5486 GCA_035553815.1 Minisyncoccota bacterium | reverse complement strand
GAACAGGCCGTTCAGCGTGAGCACCATAAGCGCCAGCACGACGAAGATCGCGACCACCGAGGTAACGATCCAATTCGACGACTTCTTAACGCCGCCGCCTCCTCCTCCATGACCTCCGGACATGGTTACGCTCCTTTCTTCCCATCAGGGATCATTTTGGACACAGCATCCACGATCTTCTTGGCTTTCGGACCGAAGTCCTCGCCGAGCTTCTCAGCCCCGCGGATGTCCACCTCGAAGATCGAACGGTTCACCGACAGGCCGAGAAGCGTGTCGATAGCAACGAGGGCATCGCGATCAGAGAGATCGGGCATCTCCTTCTTCAGCCCCTTGATCATGGCCAGGCGACGAGCCTGCCTGATCTCGTAGGTCTTCATCTCGTTGGTCTCAGCGGCAGCCTTCTCGGCGGCGTCCTTGAGACGTTTCGGGAGGTCGACCCCTTCGGTATGCACTTCAGTCACTTCGTAGCCCCAGTCTGCGGCGTAGCCGCAGAACTTGCCGGCGTCTTCCATGATGTTGTCGACGCTGGCTTGGTCGAGGGGTGCGTTGTTCTGCTCGGTGAGCGCCATGAGCTTGACCCGCAGCTTTTCCGCGGGCGTGCTGCCTTTCCTTCCGCTCAGCATAAGGAACTCCTTGAGGAGTTCCCGCTGAGCAATGAGATCAGCGCCCCGCTTCCACTGCGTGATGAAGAGACGAATCTCAGCCTCAAACAGCTTTCGCAGAGCTTCCTCAGCATCCTCATCCGCGATTCTGGTCAAATGCTTGACCGGGTCGTGGATGCGGACCACGAAGTAGCCGTCGAAGGAAATCGGCACGCTGTCGCGCGCGAGATCCTCAAAGGCAGGCGGATCGATCGGAGTGTCTCGCGAACTGACGAGAATCACTCCTTCAAGGCCGGGGATCAACGGGTGATCACCGGCATCGAAGATTTTGCCGCTCATGGCTCCGCCGACGGTGTGAACGCCATAGGAACCAACTGGAACGTGTCCGTTCGACGCCATCGCCTTGTAGACGGCGCCGTACGACAAGCCCCAGGCAACGAGCGAAGACGCAAGCTGCCATTTGAGCGGGAAGCGATCCGTGAGGTGAAAGGTAACTGCGGCGGGAAGCGTAGCAACCATGAGTGCCTTGAGGACACCCACAGAGGTACTTCTTCCAACGCCGATAAGGTTATCGGGACCGTGGTGTGCCACGATGAGTCTCCTGTGTTCTGACAATGACCAGAATTGGTCCTGCAGACATTATAGTACAATAAATGTATAAAAGTCAAGTTGCATCTTACACAAAATATGGCGCAACTGGGCTCTTATTTTAGTAGTGCTGGGGAGAGGACTCGAACCTCCACTCCCGAAGGAACCTGCTCCTAAGGCAGGCGCGTATACCATTTCGCCACCCCAGCGTGTGTGTAGTATGCCCTGAAACGAACAAGACGACCAGAGGCCGTCTTGTTCACACATGTCCGCCCACTAGGACTCGAACCTAGGACCCTTCGCTTAAGAGGCGAGTGCTCTACCAACTGAGCTATGGGCGGATTGAAGCTCATAGTATATGAAAGACTCATGTACTTCAACCTCCTTTTGGTGCCGGGAGTGGGAATCGAACCCACACGACCTTGCGGTCTAGGGATTTTAAGTCCCCTATGTCTACCATTTCATCACCCCGGCTACAGGAAAGAAGATAGCACGAAAAATGAGGCCCGGGCGGGAATTGAACCCGCGCATCGCGGTTTTGCAGACCGCTGTGTTACCACTTCACCACCGGGCCAGTGTTTGGATAATAACGCGCTTTACTGAGGCGCGCTATCGCCTAATTCACGGGAGAGCTCATCAAGTCGTTGGCGATTCTGCTCGCCATAATCAAACTCAAACGTGATGTAGGGAAGCCGCGAGAGCCGCGATGCCTTCTTCAGATAGTCGCGGAAAAGATCCTTGTGGCGGGTAAGGAAGCGAAGCGCGTGCTCGCGCTCGCTCTCAGGGAACACGCTCACAAAGATAGTCACGGTCTTGCCCTCCTTGCCAACCTCGGTACGGGTCGGCGTGATGAGCGTCTCGCGACCTGCCTCGCGCGCTATGTAGGTAGCAGCATGCTCAGTAATCTGCGCTGCAAGCTTGTTGTCGCGCAGCCGGCTCATTTGGTAACGGACTTAAACGGAACAATGGTATCGCCGGCAGCAATGTCTTCTTTGGTTTCAACTTGCGCGCCGAATTCGCCCTCAGTACGGATCTCCTTCACGTCTGCACGTGCCTGCTGCAGGTTCACTACCTTGCCGTAGCCAAGCTCAATGCCGCGGCGTGAGAGCTTAACTGAGTCGCCAAGCGCAATCGTGCCAGAAAGAAGGTTTGCGCCAAGCACGCGCTTGTTGCCGGTAGTACTGAAGATTTTCAGGATCTTTGCTTCGCCCGTTGGTTCCTCGACAGTGATGGACGGTGCGCGGGCTGCCAGAAGCTCTGCAACGCGGTTCTCAAGATCATAGATAATGCTGAACGATTCAACTGGCACATTCATGCGCTCAGCAAGGTCGCGAGCGCTTGATTCAGTGCCGACGGTAAAGGCAATGATAGTGGCGCCGCCTGCAGCTGCCTGCTTGATATCGTTCTCCGAAACGGCGCCAACGCCCTCGCCGACAATGCGAATGATTGCGCGCTCATGGGTCACCTTCTGAAGTTCGTGCTTGATCGCTTCAATACTGCCCGTCACGTCGGCCTTAATGATGATAGGGAACGAGGCGCGGTCGCCAAGCGGCTCGTCGGCAACGGTGCGCAGTACTTCCGGCTCGCTTGCAAGCTTCTCGGCCTCCTTCTTGGTGGCAGCACTGGTGAACGGGGTGCCTGCCGGCGGCAGACTATTCCACCCTGCTATACGGATTGGCTGAGAAGGCCCCGCCTTTTCAATGCGTGCACCGGTGAAATTCTCAATAAAACGGACCGGCGTCATGGCGCTTCCAGCAACCGCGTACGTGCCTGTTGCAAATGAGCCATCCTTAACAATGAGCGTTGCAACAATACCGCGCTTAGGATCTTGCGACGACTCAAGTACGAAACCGCTCGCAGGAAGCTCCGGGTCGGCGGTGAGCTCTGCAAGATCTGCAGTAAGCAAAACAAGGTCAAGAAGCTCTGGCACACCCTCGCCGCTCTTAGAGGAAACAGGCGCATACGGAATATCGCCACCAAGTCCTTCAAGGTAAATGCCGTTTTCAAGCACTGAGGCCTGGGCGCGTGCAATATCGGCACCATTCTTGTCCATCTTCGTGAACGCAATCACAAAAGGAATGTTGCTCTCCTGGATTGAGTTGTATGCCTCAAGCGTCTGAGGCTTCACGCCCTCATCGGCTGCAACGACAAGGATAGCGATATCAGCAGCAGCAGCGCCCCGGGAGCGCAGTGCGCGAAACGCCTCGTGGCCGGGGGTATCAAGGAAGGTGATGGTGCGCTCTACCCCCTCATGCTCATGCACGGCCTCATAGGCTGATACGTGCTGGGTGATGCCGCCCGCTTCGGAAGCCGTAACGTTAGCCTTCCGGATGTAATCCAGCAGGGAGGACTTGCCATGGTCAATATGACCCATGACAGCGACTATGGGCGCTCGAGGAGACAGTGCCATATATAAATGAGTACACCACAGCGCTTTTCGAAATGCAATCAACGTGAGAGGCTATCGGTATGTTTGGCCGGCCCCGCATCTATTTGGACTACGCTTCTGCAGTACCGGTTTTGCCTAGGGCAAAAGCCGCTTTTATCGCTGCGCTTACCGCATATGGAAACCCATCCGCTCCGCACACCGAAGGACGGAATGCCCGTGCGATCGTAGAGGACGCTCGTACGGCAGTCGCGCGCCTGGCTGAGGTAAAGCCTGACGCGGTACTCTTTACCTCTGGAGCCACTGAGGCCAACGCGCTCGCCATTCAGGGCGTAGTACGCGCAAGCAAGCGCGAGCATCCCCATGTTCTCTACCTCCCTACAGCCCACTCCTCCGTCGTTGAGACTATGGAGGCGCTTGCGCAGGAGGGTGTTGCGGTGGAGCCGCTGATTCTGAGCGAAGGTATGGTCGATCTGAACGCACTTGAAGCACAGCTACGGCCAGAGACTATCCTTATTTCGCTTGACGCGGTGTGTGGCGAAACGGGCACCTCTCACAACACGCGGGATGTGCGCCGCGTACTTGATAAGGCAAAGAGCGGAGCCTTTCTCCACGTGGATGCAAGTCAGCTGCCGCGGATCGCATCATTTGAGCGGACGCGCCTTGGCGCTGATCTCATAACGCTCGATGCGCAGAAAGTGGGCGGCATACGTGGCGTCGGTGCGCTTATAGCGCTCAGGCACGTACCGCTCGCGCCCTTGGTGCACGGAGGTGGGCAGGAGCGCGGGCTGCGCTCTGGAAGCGAGCCGAGCGCGCTCATAGCTGCATTTGCGGTGGCGCTTCTAGAATCAAATACAGAAGTGAAGGAATTTCTGCCGCGCGCAGAACGCATGCGCGCAGAACTCCTTTGGAACATAGCTGACATTAAGGATCTGGTCATAAACGGCGGCACGCACACCGTTCCGCACATTCTCAATATCTCGCTGCTCGGCCGTGATACGGACTACCTGGTCGCACTTCTGGACGAGGCTGGCTTTGCGGTCTCCACAAAGAGCGCATGCGAGACGGATCTCGAGGGCTCGCGTGTCGTGCTTCTAGAGACGCAAGACCCAGAACGTGCAGCGGCGACACTGCGCATTTCCTGGGGCAGTGCCAGCACATCGCGTCAGCTGCAGCAGTTTGCAAAAGCGCTCAAGGATGCAGTCGCATTCCTAGACGCACAGAACGTTTAATCCCCGCATTCACGGGTGTAGCCAGAGACGGTATACTGGACAGTATGAATATCGAGGACCTATCAAAATCACAACTGCTCCTGCTTATGGTGCTGGTTAACTTCGTGACGTCGATTGCAACCGGCGTGCTTACGGTCTCGCTCCTTGATCAGACCCCGCCAACGGTAACCCGTACCATCAACCAGCTGGTCGAGCGCACGGTAGAGACAGTCGCGGCAGAAACACCGATTCCTATCGTTGTTGAGCCAGCAGCGCCGACTCCGGTCGCGCCTTCTCAGGAGGAACGCCTCACTGCAGCAATTTCCGCTGCGTCTCAGCGCATGGTAAATATCCATGTGCGCTCAACGTCGACCCCGGCGGTTGCAGTGGGCGTGTACTTTCCAAAGTCGCGTATCGTAGTGACTACCATGCGCGCGTCGCTTCCGAAAGAAGCGGTGATTCACTTCTCAGGTGGCGCGACTGCGCAAGCGTCACTCTCGCGTACGAGCGACGACCTTGGAATCTACGGATTTGCTGATGCTGCTGTGCTTCCTACCGTGCCATCTGCCGGACGTGTTCCGACAGCTGACCTTAAGCCAGGCCAGACGGTAATAGCGCTCACCTCAGAGCGTGCTGCTGCAACCGGCATAATCTCCAAAGTTGACGCAACCGGCATATATACGACACTTCCCGCAGTTC
>DATMJP010000042.1:0-9230 GCA_035553815.1 Minisyncoccota bacterium | reverse complement strand
TCTCCGTAGGTCGCGATGACCTCGTTGATCGGAAGTTCGTACTTGTCGACGACCGCCTGGATCGCATCCACCGTGGCGCCGCGAGCGTTCGCGACGATGCAGATGTGATCGAAGACTTGCGCGAGCGCGACCAACTCTTCCCGGACGCCGGCGTACGGCTGCATCAGCCGTACGTAGTTGTCGAACTCGAACAGCTTCCCCATGCTCCTGCGGTAGGTGCCGAGGTTGATCTGTTCGAGAGTCTTCTTGTCCGGGTTCGGATACTTCTTGCCGAGTCGGTAGATTCCCCCTGCCGCGAATTCGGCGTCCGGGATTATGCATCCCGTTTCCTCCGTGAGGATTGTCCGCTTCGCCGCGTTGGCGTCAAAAGCGGTCCCGTGTGCATCGAGGCACAGCGTTCTATTCCTCATCCTTTGCCTTTCTTTTTTCGTGCATGAGACAGCCCCACACACCCAGGGTCGACACTAGCGCACCTGCTCCAATAAGGCAACAAACAAAAAGACTCGCGCTGTGCGAGTCTTTTTGTTTTACCTCTCAGGTGAGGCTTATTTTACATCCACACCCATCGAGCGGGCAGTACCCTCTACGATGCGCTCTGCAGCTTCAATAGAACCTGCGGTGAGGTCTGGCATCTTCTTCTCAGCGATGCGGCGAACCTGCTCGCGTGAGAGCGTACCCACCTTCTTAAGGGGTGCCTTGCCTGAACCCTTCTCGACACCGAGCTCCTTCAAGATGAGCTGGGACATAGGCGAGACCTTGAGTACGAATGAGAACGAGCGGTCGTCATAGACGGTGAGGTCTACCGGTACAATCTCGCCCATGCGCTCGCGGGTTGCTTCGTTGAACTTATTAACGAAGTCACCAATGTTCACGCCGGCTGGACCGAGCACGGTACCAACTGGTGGAGCCGGGGTTGCCTTGCCTGCGGGAATCTGGAGTTTGATTAACTTAACTACTTTTGCCATACGGAATTGTTATGTGACTTTACGCTAGAGCTTGCGAACCTGCAAGAAGTCGAGTTCGACCGGGGTCTCGCGGCCGAACATGGCGACCAAGACCTTAACCTTGCCGCGCTCCTCATCGATCTCCCCTACCTTACCCTCAAGGTCCTTGAACGGACCGTCGCCAATAATGACCGGATCGTCCTTCATGAGGTCGATGCGGTGTTTTGGCGCCTCAGCGCCCATGCGCTTCATAAGCGAAGCGACCTCAGACTCCTCCATAGGAACAGGCGTGGTGCCTGAACCAACGAAGCCGGTTACGCGTGGCGTGTTGCGCACGACGAACCATGAGTCCTCGTCCACGATCATGCGCACGAGAATGTAGCCCGGGTAGATCTTCTCTTCCTCAACGATGCGCTTGCCGCCCTTCACACGGATCTTCTTCTCGGTAGGAACAACGACCTCAAAGATCTTGTTCTCCATGCCGAGCGATTCGATGCGCTGCTTTAGGTTACGCTCCACCGCATTCTCATACCCAGCATAGGTATGAATGGTGTACCAGCGCGGTTCCGCGTTGGCTGCGTCATCTGAGAAAGCTGGTGCCGACCTCATTTCCATAGGCGTCTACGGATTAGTAGCTAGTAAGGACGTACTGCACGCCAGTGGTGAACACGTAGTCCAGGCCGGCGATAAATACGGTTGCGAATGCTGAGATGAGAAGGATGAGAACGACATGCGTAAGCGCCTGTCGCTGGCTCGGCCATACGACATGCTTCAGTTCTGCCTGCACGTTCTTCAAGTAAGTGATGAGTCCCTGCATAGGTGTTCTAAATAAAAAAGCCCCGCGGGCCTTTATGAAAAACATGATACTACTCACCCACTAACCCGTCAATGAACGCGAAAAAGGCCGGATATCCGGCCTTTTTCGCAGAGACACTTCTACTAGCGAATCTCGTAGGTGATCGAGACGTTTGCCGTGTACTCGTTCTGTCCAACAGGAAGGGTTGGCGCGCTTTGAACAGCCATCTCCTTCATGCCGTCCATAGCGCCACCGCCATAGCCGTACATTGGACCCTGGTTGTTGTCATAGAAGCTCACCACCTTACCGAGGCGAACGCCAAGCTGCTTTGCGAGGCGCTCTGCTTCCTCACGGGCCTTGGTAATAGCTTCCTCACGGGCCTCAGTCTTTACCTGAGCAGGATCATCAAGCGCAAACTCTGGTCCGTTGATGTTCTGTACGCCAAGTTCGCCGAGCTTTGCGAGAACCTCGCTCGCCTTTGCGGTATCGCGCACTTTCACCTCAACCATCTGCATGACCTGGTACCCGGTGATGGTCGGCGAACCGCCGCACGGATACCCCAGTGGGCAGATCCGGTCGTTGTAGTTGTACTGTGGAGACACATTGTATGAGACAGTGCGGATATCATCCTCATCGATCTCAAGCTCCTTGAGTGCTTCAAGCGCACTGTTGCTGCGTACGGTTGCCTTCTCCTGTGCAGCCGCTACGTTCGTATCAGTCTCCATGACTGAGTACGTAACGCGGGCGATATCAGGTACTGCAGCTGCGCGTCCTTCGCCGTTCACGGTGATGGTATTCATCATCGGCGAACTTGAGCGACCGAGCTCATCAAACGTGTCGACCGTGCGGACAAGAAGGAAGAGCGCAAGAAGCACCAAGACCGCGATAAGTGCGAGACGAACTGCCTTGCTGTTGGTAACGGAATTCATGAAATCATTCATACCCTGCTTATTTATTGGTTCTTTTCAATAGTAGCATGCGGGGGTTTTGGTACGAGCATAAGGACAGCAAGCAAGGTCGCAATTGCGCCTGAGAGCATAAGGCCGATGGTGCCTGCAAGGGCGCGAATGATTTCCTCTGCAAATATCTCCCTGTTGAGGATGAATGAGAGTGGCGCGTCGCTCTGTGAGAACAAGAGGAGGAGCGGCAAGGATACGCCCGCGTATGCCAGCGGCAGCGTATTCACCATGGCGCCCATGTGTTCCCTGCCCACCTTCATAGAGCGATCCCATATAGAGCGGCGTGAGAGATTCGGATTAGCATCATGGAGCTCGACAACCGTATGCACCTGAGACACGCTCACGTCGTTCAACACGCCGATGATACCTACGAGGATTCCGCCAAGCAGCAGTCCGGAGAGATCGATTCCGCCATCGGTCATGAAGTTAAGGAATACCGCTTCGTCTGAAGAGAGTCCTGAAAGCTTGGCGAGGAGCACGGAGACCTGGGCTACGAGTGCCGCAAAAAGAAGTGCCGCGATACTACCAAGGAGCGCGACCGCGGAGGGCTTGTTGAAGCGGTGCGTCACGAACATGTTGAGCGAGAGGATTATCGTACCGAACAGTACAGCAGCAATCACTGGCGACATGCCGCCAAGAAGACTTGGCACGAGTCCGTAGCCGATGAGCGCAAAGCTTCCGGCAAGCGCAAAGAGCGAGCGGAGTCCCGCATACCCTGCAACAACGACCGTCACAACCACGAAGAGTACAGTGAGCGCACCGAGCACCCAGGTGCGATCTGGTTCTCCCACGGACCAGAGCTCAGGTTCTTCACCAACAGGCGCTAGGCGATGCAGGTAAAAATCATCTCCTACGCTAAGGAGTACGGTTGAGTCATTTTCAACCGTTATCTCTTCGCCCATACGGGGACCTTCTGTGATACGGGCGGTTAGAGTCTGATACTCCTCAATTACGTCAGTGCCTTCAACCGGACGCGTCCCCTCTTCGACAATAGCCACCACCTCTGCCTTAAAAACCGTATCCTCATACGGCGGGTCTTCAAAAGTTGGCTGCTGCGCGTGAACCGGAAGCGCTGAGGCTGTGGTGGCAACAAAAAGAAAAAGAATGCTTGAAATCGCTGTATGCATAGGCCGTTAGGCCGAAGCATAGCATGAGCGGCACATACCAAAAAACTCAAGCGCGTGCTCCTCAATGCGTGCGAATGTGCTGGATCGCATAAGCGATTTGTTAAAAGATTCTGGGAGGCAGACGTCGATATCTTCAATGGTGCCGCAGGTACGGCATGTCAGATGGTGATGATGGCGCCCGGCAATTTCAAAGAGCGCCCGGCCGCCCGGCAATAGCACGCGGCGTATGAGCTGGAGACGTTCAAACTCCTGTAGCGCGCGGTACGCGGTCGCCAGATCAACCGCTTCCCCACTCTTTGTTACGAGCGCCTCAACACTTAGCGGCGCTTTTGCCTTTGAGAGCGCGAAAAGCAACGCTTCGCGCTGACGCGTCGCGCGCAGTCCTTTGCTTCTTATGAGGTCCTTCATCTCCTGCCGGGTACCTTTCTGCATATGCAGAAGTATATCACTCTTTCTTTCCACATGCGAATCATTTGCAATAAGAAATAGGGTGCGCTATGCTCGCTTTATG
Organism: Minisyncoccota bacterium; assembly: GCA_035553815.1. Lineage (GTDB taxonomy): Bacteria > Patescibacteriota > Minisyncoccia > Phycocordibacterales > Phycocordibacteraceae > C7867-001. The sequence continues at coordinate 4,893 of DATMJP010000042.1, read as the reverse complement.
ACTACAGCATTTATTCTTTCCATGGCTAGCGTGTTTGCTATAAGCGCTATATCGCTTATCGGCGTTTTCGCGCTCAGCCTTAAGGAGCGCATGCTCCGCTCTTCCCTCTTTATTCTGGTATCACTTGCAGCAGGCGCCCTCCTTGGAGACGCGTTTGTACACCTCATTCCTGAAGCGTACGCAGAAGCAGCGAGTCCGCTTAGCGTATCGCTTGCGATTCTTGCTGGCGTGCTCGGTTTCTTTGTAATTGAGAAAGGGCTCCACTGGCACCATCACCAAGGAATTGAGGGCACCGAGCCAAGCGTGCACCCGATTGGCAAGCTTATCCTCTTCTCTGATGGCGTCCATAACTTTATTGATGGTCTCATCATCGGTGCAAGTTATTTGGTCTCAGTAGAGGTTGGTATCGCAACCACAATTGCGGTTATTCTTCATGAAATTCCACAAGAGATTGGTGACTTCGGCGTACTGATCCACGCAGGCTACACGAAAGTGAAAGCGCTCTGGTTTAACTTCCTTTCTGCGCTTGCGTCAGTCTTTGGTGCGGTTCTTGCATTCATCCTTGGCTCAAGCGTTGAAGGACTTACGCTCTGGCTTATTCCTATCGCAGCCGGTGGATTCATCTACATCGCACTTTCGGATCTTATTCCCGAACTCCACAAGGATGGGTCGCTCCGCCACTCTGCGCTTCAGTTCCTGTGGATTCTCATTGGTATCATCTCAATGATTGCGCTTCTTGGTTTTGAAGGAGAAGGCCATGCACACGGCGCTGATGAGGCGCACATAGAGGAGCACGCTGAGGAAGAGCATACTCATCTAGAAGAGGAGCATCCTCCTCATGAGATAGACCACATCGACTAAAGAAAAGAGCCGGGTATCCCGGCTCCTTTCTTTTATCGCACCTGGAGGGTTTGGAGCATCTGGCGTAATGCGCTGTGTTCTGGGAGCGAAGGAATCGAAAGTGTTGGCTCAGTCCAATCCACAACATCGCGCTCAAGCACCTCGAAGCGAAGCACATCCGTTGCACGCACGAGGTAGTAGACGCTATGCACCTGCGCCTCAAAACGCTCAACCACAAGGACGCGGAAATCCTTGCCGCCAATCGAGACGGACTCAAAATCATCGAGCTCAGGGGTCATGCCTGACGGCTCGAGCATGGTCTCGCGCAGCATGACGTCCTGTGCAGTCTCCCCTGCCGGGATTGCATAGCGGCGCACCACAAGCGCATGGGGCGGCTCAGCAAGCGCAGGCTTTTCGTATGCGGCAATAAGTGTCTCATCAGTGCCGAGCGCATCCGGGTTAGCCTGGTAGCCAGGCGGGAGCACGAACGCTACGCCGATTGCATCGAGCTCTACGTTCGGAGGAGGACATGCAGCAAAGGTGCACGAAGGTCCTGAGCGACCGACGGCGCTGCCGTCCGGACAGAGCTTGGCGTCCATGGTACACGCAACTTGGTCTGGCTGCGGTACTGCATTGCGCTCGAGTATGTTGCGATACAAGAATCCACCGATGCCAACGACGAGTATGAGGACAATGCCTGCGATGAGTTGCTTCATAGGTTATGCGTCAGTCTTTTTAAGCGAATCACGAATCTCTTCAAGCACTTGGAGCTCTGCACTCTTTGCAACTGGCTCGCCCTTCCCCTCCTCTGCATCCTTGCGTGCTTTTGCGGTAACCTTGTTGATTACCTTTACAAGAAGGAAGAGCGCGAACGCAGTGATGACGAAGGTTATGATCGCCTGGATGAAGAGTCCGTACTGGATGTACGCATCAGTATTAGGGATAGCGATTGCGAGATCGGCAAAGTTGATACCTCGCGTAAGGAGGGACAAAGGCGGCGTGATGATGTTCGTCACCAACGAGTTCGTTATCGCGTTAAACGCCGCGCCGATCACGACACCCACCGCGAGATCTATAGCGTTCCCGCGCAGGGCGAATTTCTTGAATTCATCGAAAAAGGATTTCATGCGGGGAGTATAGCAAAACGGAGGCGTCTGTAACCTCCGTTTTGCTCTTCCCTATTCTGGGCGACTACCGGGAATCGAACCCGAATCGACAGGACCACAACCTGTAGTGTTAACCGTTACACCATAGCCGCCATGAACTCGATTCTTATACCACGGGAGCGGCACTAGCGGTAGCTCGGATTCTCTTCTGCAACGCCAGCTTTGGCGTTTGCAAGACGTGCAAGCGCAAAGAGAAGCGAGGAGAGCCGGTTCAGATAGGCGCGGGTGCTGTCTGAAATCTTACGAAGCCCACCCTCGTGCACGGCAACCACACGACGCTCCGCGCGCCTGCTTAAGGTGCGCGCCACGTCAAGAAGCGCAGAGAGTTCAGTTCCGCCCACGATTGAGAATGAAACGATCGGCGGTATTTGCTTCTCAATGGTATTCACAATGAGTTCCACTTTCGTTACCTTTGGCTTGCGTATTTTCTTTGGCGCGCCTGCAACTTCCGCCTGTACGATGAAAAGATTCTCCTGTACCTCGCGCAGGAGCGCAGATACGGCATAGGTCTTCTTCCCTACCATCACGCCGAAGTTCTCAAGCTCGCGAGCGCGTGCTTTGCAGAGCCCCAGGTACGAGTTGAGTTCGTCGAGTGTGCCGAGCGCTTCTGGGATTTCTGAAGACTTTGAGATGCGGCCCTGGTCGCAGCCGAATGTCTTGGTAGTACCGTTATCTCCTTTGCCAGTGTAGAGAGCCATACGCTAAAAGAGGTCTTTATTCTTAAATGGAATGAGCGCGAGCACCATTGCCTGACTATACTGATCAGTTCGCGTTACGGCATCCTTGGTAAGAATCCCTGTTGCTCCATTTGCTTGTTTTGAATTCTCACGTCCGAATACCTGGTCATCTGCAGTACCCAGTTCAAATCCTTGGTGCACTAGATCCGCCACTGCCTGCGGTAAAAAGAATGCTGCTGTCCTCCCCCTCCCACACTTTCCTGTTCGTGAGCGAACTGCCAACCATCCAAATACGCAGAGTCCGCCGGAATGATGCTCTTCGATGCCACCCTCAAGTCCGACCCAGAAATCTGCTTCAGGCACATGTTCTTCTGCAGCTACTGCACGGTTCATCGCGCCGGTGTAAGTCTCTTCATCCGTCATAGGCTGGTCAGAGACACCGGACGGCACCGATATTCCTTCGAATTCAAACGACTCATCAGGAAACATACGCACGAAGCCCTCGCGGACTGCGTTAATCTTCACCGGATTTGTTGAAGCGACAACTACTCGCTGCATGCTACGGCCAGAGTACGAGAATGAGCGCTGCGGCAAACAGCGCAACGAAACGCTCTGCGCTATGGAAGAGGAAGAGCTTAACATCGCCCTCTTCGAACAAGACGTCGTTTACCATCGTGGTTACGATAAAGCCGGTCCAGATCAAGAGCGCAAGCATAAACGCGCCGCCAAGTCCGATCGGATTCAAAAGGCGCACTAGGAGCGCAAGCACGAATGCGGTCACAAGTGCGGCGATACCTGCGAAGATCATCGCGTTGCGCGCACTCATCTTCATGTTCTTCATGCTCTCTGCGGTGTAGCCCTTCATCATCATCCAGCGCTTACCAAAGAGTGGACCGTACCAAAGGGTGCCTATTCCGACGATAGCACCTGCAGCGACGAGCACTGAGAGATAGTTGATTGCGACATCCATAGTGAGTTGCTTAGTTTCGGTATGCGGTAAGTATAAACCAGAAAAGCCGCGGCAAGCGCGGCTTTTCTGACTTGTGCCCAGGAGAGGACTCGAACCTCCACCCCCGAAAGGACTACCACCTCAAGGTAGCGTGTATACCAATTTCACCACCTGGGCATCGGTGTTTGGAACTATACCCGCTTACGCGCCTAAATACAATACGAAAAAGAGGCCTTAGGCCTCCTTCTTTTCGTCTCCTTCTGGAGTTGCTTCCTCTACTGCTGGTGCTTCCGGTTCGCCGGCGACTTCCTCTGCGGGAGTCATCTCGGTGCCGTCTGGAGCCTGGGCTGGATCCTGCTCCATAACCTCCTCGACAGGTACCTCCTCCGGCTTCTCTTCTTCCTTGAAGTCGTCAGTCGACATCTTTACGAGGCGCATGTTGCGGAGCTGGCGGCGCACCTCACGGGCAACCTTCTCGCGGATGAAGTAGAGCTTCGCGCGACGCACCTTAGAGCGGCGTACGATCTCAATCTTTTCAATAAACGGTGCGTAAAGCGGGAAGATCTTTTCAACGCCGATGCCAGACATGGTGGCGCGGACGGTAAAGGTCGCGCCAGGCTCGGTGCCGTGCTTAACCGCAATTACGAGACCCTCAAACATCTGTACGCGGGTCTTACCCTTTTCAACGATTTTCTGGTGGACACGAACGGTGTCGCCCGGGCGAATGCCGAGCTTTACACGCTCCTCTGTCTTTACAGGAGTTATCACGTTTTGCATGAGCCAGAATGTACCACGACGCCTATATAAAAGCAAAATGGCGGAGCCTACTCCCCGCTCTCAAGACCCGGAAACTTGGAGTACGCGGCCCTGAGGTCCTCTGGAATGCCTGCCACAACCGTGTGTCTGCTTCCGTCTGGAAGCGGGAACGAGAGGCTCTGGGCATGGAGCGCCAGGCGCGGAATGCCGAGGTCGCACGGTTTCTTTGGCGCATAGAGAGGATCGCAGACAATTGGATGGTGTATCGCCTTAAGGTGCACGCGGATCTGGTGCGTACGCCCGGTCTTCGGTCGCAGCTCAATGAGCGCATGCGTACCGATATCGCCGAGCACCGTATAGTCTGTTATGGCTTCGCGCATGGTGCCACGGGCGCGCGGCTGTGCAGAGCGCAGGCGAAAATCCTTCCGTGAGCGGCCGATGGCAAATTCTATGCGTCCTTCGCGCTCCTTTGGCACGCCATAGGTAAACGCGTGATACACCTGTC
>DATMJP010000041.1:0-13351 GCA_035553815.1 Minisyncoccota bacterium | reverse complement strand
CCCAGAGACGCGCGGCATGCTTGCCTACCTAGGCGTGCATCCGTTCACCTTTGAATACTGGGACGAGGTGTGCGCTCTGCTTGCTGTGCCTGACGCGCGCGCTGCATTGCTTCAGAAGACTGCGGCGTATGCAGAATACTTCGAGCTCCTTGCTGACCTTGCAGTCGATAAAGCGCAGCTTGTCGAATTTGAAGGCATGCGTTGCTACTTCGCAACCGCACACCCTTATAAGCCGATGAAGTCTTTGGTGGGCAACAAGCTTGCAACAAAGCTCCCTCCGGTAGCGCTTGTCGTGGCAGCGCATCCGAAAGGCTTTGGCGTCTCAATCCGCGGAGACGGCAGTATTGATGTTGCCAAGATCGCTGCAAAGTACGGCGGCAACGGGCACAAGAGTTCGGCCGGATTCCTCGTGCCTGCAGAGGGGCCGCTGCCGTGGACGATGACCGAAGAAGAGGTATGAGGATTCTTTCAATAGAGACTTCGTGCGATGAAACAGCCGTCTCTATTCTAGAGTGCACTGAGACTGCCACGGGCACGAACATTATCGTTCTCGGAAATGCCCTGCTCTCTCAGATTGATATGCACAAAGACTATGGCGGGGTGTACCCCATGCTCGCCAAGCGCGCGCATGCAGCGAACCTCGTACCACTGCTTCTCGCCTCGCTTGAAGAGGCTGAGATGCTGCATGAAGACACGCAGGCGCTTTCTGATGAACTACGCAACACGATCGGCACAGTGCTGGAGCGCGAGCCCGGGCTTTCTGAAGCGTTTCTTGAGTTTGCGCTCGAGACCGAGCGTCCTGACATCGATGCCATCGCGGTAACGTATGGACCTGGCCTAGAGCCAGCCCTTTGGGTCGGCGTTAATTTTGCGCGCGCTCTTTCTTACCTATGGAATATCCCAGTCATTGGCGTAAACCATCTTGAGGGACATATTCTCTCTTCGCTCCTCGTTGTGGAAGGCGAAAATGAATTCAGTTTAAAGAAGCCAGCGCTTCCGCTTGTTTCTCTTGTAATCTCAGGCGGCCATACCGAGCTCGTGCTTACTAAGGAATGGCTCGCATATGAAAAGATCGGCGAAACGCGCGACGACGCGGTGGGCGAAGCATATGACAAAGTTGCCCGCATGCTAGGACTGCCGTACCCGGGCGGCCCTGAAGTATCAAAACTTGCGACCGAAGCGCGCGAAGCGAATCTCCCGCGAACCTTTACGCTGCCTCGTCCTATGAAGGACAGCAACGATTTGGACTTCTCATTCTCAGGACTCAAAACTGCAGTGATGTATCTCATAAAGTCTCACGGCGAACTCTCACTTGATGAGAAGCGGGCTCTTGCGCGCGAGTTTGAAGATGCCGTTGCTGATGTCCTTTGGACCAAAGCAGAAAAAGCCATGCATGCCACGAATGCCGCTTCTCTCGTGCTTGGCGGCGGCGTATCGGCAAACAGTAATATCAGAAATATTTTTAAAGACCGCGCGGAGACTACGCTGTACGTGCCAGATCGCACCCTTACGGGAGATAACGCAATTATGATCGGCATTGCAGGGTACTTCCGCAGGAGCGCAGGCTACACGACCGACGTGGACGGACTTGGCGCGCAAGGAAACCTCTCGCTCGCATAGCGAAAGCCCGTAGATCGCTCTACGAGCCCTTTCGGTTACAGGTGAAGAAGAGTGTTCCCTTCGGAACCTTTCTCGTGAGGTTCTTGCGGCGCTCCGCATCAAGGAGCCACACTCCTGAAGGAAGGCGTTCGACCTTCATCCAGAAGAACGGCGTTATGCGGATGTAGTTCGGATACTTGTACGAGAACACATCCTGCGATTCTTCGAAATGTTCCTTGATGAGGTACACCACGAGCCCAGGATTTACCCTGCCGTCCATGCGCAGAAGATATTCAGATCCTGCATGGGTCACCGGTATGGTCGCGACAGAGCGCGTGAACCCGGTGCCCTCGTTGATCTGAATTCTCCTCATGCGCCATAGCATGTGCTTCCTGAACCGCGGATGCATCGTGATGCGATCGGCATGTTCCTTCAGGAAGCGGTTCGGGAAGAACTCCCGGTTCACTGAGGCGTACACCTGGACGCCGCCTGCTGCGTGCAGTGGTCCTACCCCGTGCTCAATATGATCGAATTCAGGCATTGCGCCCTACTCCTTGCGTTAAAAGACCAGGTCCAGAGTATGCAGGATTGGGTGTACTAATGCAATGAGCAAATTAGGCGCCTATCTGCTATATTTCTTGTAATGGACGAGAAATTCCTCAAGCCGTACGATCCGGTCGCAACCGAGCCTAAGATCTATAAGATCTGGGAGGAAAGCGGATTCTTTAACCCTGATGTATGTGCTAAAAGGGGTGTTATTAAAGCTGATCTCGCTCCCTATTCCATCATCCTTCCGCCTCCTAACGTAACCGGGCGCCTCCATATGGGCCATGCGCTCATGCTTGCCATTGAAGATGTACTCATTCGCTACAAGCGCATGACTGGGCACCGCACGTTGTGGCTGCCGGGAACAGACCATGCTGCCATTGCCACGCAGTCTGTGGTTGAGAAGAAGATTTCAAAAGAAGAGGGCAAGTCGCGTCACGATCTTGGCCGCGAAGCATTTCTTGCGCGCGTGCAGGAGTTCGCGCAGGAGAGCCACGACACCATTATTAACCAGGTGAAGACCATGGGCGCATCGCTTGACTGGTCGCGCGAAGTGTTCACGCTTGACGAAGCGCGCTCAAGAGCAGTGCGCACGATGTTCAAGCGCATGTACGACGCAGGTCTTATCTATCGTGGCAACCGCATTATTAACTGGGATCCAAAGGGACAGACGACGATCTCTGATGATGAGATCGTGTATGAAGAGCGCAAAGCGAAACTCTACACCTTTACCTACAGCAAGGACTTCCCTATTGCGATCTCAACCACACGTCCTGAAACAAAAGTTGGCGACACCGCCGTTGCGGTGCATCCAGATGACGCGCGGTACAAGGAATTTGTCGGGAAGGAATATGAATTCACGTTCTGCGATGTGCCCGTACGCGTCAAAATTGTTGCCGATGCTGAAGTCGATCCTGAGTTCGGCACCGGTGCGCTTGGCGTAACGCCCGCGCACAGCCAAACAGACTGGGAAATCGCTGACCGCCATGATCTCCCCCGTCCGCAAGTTATTAACGAGTACGCGAAGATGATGGTCGAGGGCCGTTTGAGCGGCAAGAAGACTACTGAGGCGCGCGAGCTCGTTGTCGAGTGGCTTAAAAACGAAGGCCTCCTTCTGAAGGAAGAGGAGATCACGCAAAACATTTCTACTGCTGAACGTACAGGCGGCATTGTTGAGCCTTTGCCAAAGCTGCAGTGGTTCATTGCCGTTAACAAAGAGTTCACCATTCCCCATTCAAAGATTCCTGGCATTGCGTCAGGATCAACAACAACATTGCGCGATCTTATGCGTGCTGCCGTTGCTGATGCAGGCATTGAGATCATGCCGGAGCATGCGTCAAAAACGTACTTTCACTGGGTGGATACGCTGCGCGATTGGTGCATCAGTCGCCAAATCTGGTACGGACACCGCGTGCCTGTTTGGTACCGGAACGATGAGCTTTATGTAGGAACCGAGGCGCCAGAAGGCGAAGGCTGGGAGCAGGATCCTGACACGCTTGATACTTGGTTCTCTTCAGGACTCTGGACCTTCTCAACAATGGGCTGGCCTGATGCCTGGGATAGCGACAAGGGCGATGCGCGTCCTGGCTCAGACCTTGCAGTCTGGCGACCCACCGATGTGCTTGAGACTGGGTACGACATTCTCTTTTTCTGGGTTGCGCGCATGATTCTCATGACCGGCTTTGCGCTTGGTGAGATTCCGTTTAAGCGCGTATACCTGCACGGGCTCGTACGTGATGCTCAAGGTCGCAAGATGTCCAAATCGCTTGGCAACAACCTTGATCCCGTAGAAGTCACAGGCAAGTACGGTGCTGACGCAGTACGCATGTCGCTTATCGTCGGCAATACGCCAGGAACCGACATGCGTATCTCAGAAGACAAGGTTAAAGGCTATAAGCACTTTGCTAACAAGCTTTGGAATATCTCGCGCTTCATATTCGATAACACACAGGGTGCAGACTTCTCAGCACCACTTACCGACGACGATCAGGTGCTGCGCAGCCACTTTGAACACATTGCAGAAGACGTGACGCGTGATCTGGAAGCCTATCGCATCTATCTTGCTGCAGAGAAGCTCTACCACTACGCGTGGCACGAGCTTGCCGACGAGCTTATCGAGTCTTCAAAAGTGGTCTTTGCAGGCGAAGACCCTGAGGCGCAGGCTTCGCGCCGCGCATTGCTCTCGTCTATTCTTGACGATCTCTTGAAGCTCCTCCATCCATTCATGCCGTTCGTAACCGAAGAGATCTGGCAGCACACCCCTTTTGCAGGTGGACTCCTAATGGTGACGCCATGGCCTGTTAAGATAGAGGTACATGGAGGCTATTCCGCTTGAGACCATAGGGTATGCGTTTCTGGGCGGCATCTTGCCTGCCTTTATATGGCTCTATTTCCTTCTCAAGGAAGATTCGCGCTGCCCTGAACCGCGTTCAATGATCATGGTTGCTGTTATCGCCGGCATGATTGCGGTTCCCGCATCGCTTCCGTTTGAATCATATTTCGCAAGCGTGCTTGCTCCAGGTCTTCCGGTCCTCGTCGCGTGGGCTGCGGTCGAGGAAACTATGAAGTATTTGCTGGCATCGCTTCTGGTGCTTTGGCGCCGTTCAGTGAATGAGTCGGTGGATTTGGTAATCTACATGATTACCGTTGCGCTCGGCTTTGCTGCGCTTGAGAACGTACTATTCTTGATCGGCCCGTTCATGGACGGCCGCATACTCGATGGCCTCTTCACCAATAATTTGAGGTTCGTTGGTGCAACATTACTCCATGTCATCGCTTCGTCGATGATCGGGTTCGCACTCGCGTTTGCGTATTTGCGGACGCGACGTGTGCGTATGGCGTTTGCAACGATTGGACTTATCCTTGCGATTGCATTGCATGCATTGTTCAATTTTCTTATAATCGCTCCAGGTGGTTCGCATACGCTCACAGCATTCTTTCTCGTCTGGAGCGGCGCCATTGTATTCTTCGCATTGTTTGAGATTCTGAAATACTTCAGATATCGCCATTTACCAAAGAACACTTGCTAACGTCATCCGTATGAAAAAGCGCTCACTGTTCGAACGACTCTCTGGTGCCATCCCCGCATCGGACGAATACGATGCGTTTGATGACGAATATACGCAGCCGCAAAAGCCGCAGCGACGTCCCATGATGCAGCAGGCGCCCCAGGCGCAGCCGCAGCCTATCGCCCCTGTCTATGAGGAAGAGCAGAGTGCTGAGGGCCAGCTTCCCGTAGATGTCTATCAGACTGCAAACGAGATCATCATCCGTACATTTGTCGCTGGCGTTCGCCCTGACGAGCTTAACGTCTCAATCAGCCGCGATATGGTCGTCATTGAAGGTTCTCGCGATGCGCATCAGACGATTGATAACTCAGACTACTTCCATCAGGAGCTTTTCTGGGGTTCATTCTCGCGCACCATTCTCCTTCCTGAGGAAGTCGACGTCGACAACTCGTCAGCAGGCTCTAAAGACGGCCTGTTGACCCTCATCCTTCCTAAGCTTGATAAGGCGCGCCAGACCAAGCTGCGTGTTAAGGCCGGTTAGGACTGCGTTCCAGATCTAAGATTAAGTACAAGCATCTCGCCGCGCGCGAGATGCTTTGTTTCTAGTACACGAGGGTCAGTTATACCGTTTGTAGATAAGTACTCGGGAAGGACATCAACATACTCGCGGGAGACTACTGCGATGATGAAGTCCGTGCTGTCGCCTACGGCCTTAAGAAATTCATACGCACCTGCTGGATCCGGCAGAAGCCCTTCTTCTTCTGCTGCATACAGCCTGCTCGATGGGGTCGGATCTTTAATCTCAAGTTCCGTTGTAATAATTCTCGCACTTTCAATCGCGCGCGGAATGTTTGCACAAACCACGACGACCTCTCCGCTACCGGCAAGCTCCTTAAGCGCCTTTGCAGACTCGCGCATGGTTGCCTCTCCTTCCTGACTAAGATGACTGTCAATATACTGCCCATATCTTACTAGCGCTAATCTCTTCATAGATTTAATTATTTTCTCTCTTCTACAAGAGTGGGCCTATTGGCTGTCTTCACCACGATAAATGAAGTCCTGCCAATCGTCTGCCCTTCTGGCGTCCGTATAGAGACGCGCCACTTGCCAGGCTCAGGATTTGATTTCTCAGAGTACCCGCGATACCCGTCTTCTCGCCCACCTGATACCGGGAACGAGACGCGGCTCTTCTCTACCCATTTGCCGCTTGATTCATCAAACCACTCCCATACGTGCACGACTGCAGCAGAAAAGCGCACCGGCGCATATACGGCGCTATAGACGGAGAGCGGCGTTCCCTCTACGTGGTGCACGGTAGTTGGCGTATAGAACTCCCACCAGGGCTTCTGAGGCTCATGGAGGAGCTTGTAGCCGCCATCTACGCGTGTGACCTGGTGATGAACACTTGCCTCTTTAAGGGCAAGCGGGAGGGGCGGGATGAGTCCGGTAACGTACGCAATGTTTATGGCAACTACTATAGTCGCACTCCCCGCAACAATAGCTCTGAAGCTCTCACGGAACCGGTTCTGTCCAACACGGTACAGGACAAGGAGAAAGGCTGCCATGAGAAGTCCGGCACTTATCGTACTGAATATGAATACCTGTGGGCCAAGCCTGCCAAGAAGAAGCGGCAACGCAAATATTGCGTATGCATACAAACCGAAGAAAAAGAGCATGGTCTGGAATGCCAGGTGCTCTCGGTAGTTGCGAAACACTTCGTTACCAAAGAAGACAATGGCAAGCACCACAAGAAATGGCCAGGAGACGAACACGTCTGCGCTCTTGGTATAGAAGATAAGGGAGCCGGAAAGAATGGCACCGACCGCGTACTGCACGAAAAGCGGAAGCAGGAGCGAGAGCGTACGCACTGCACGTCCCCCGCGGTCGCGGTAGTGCGAGAAGAGATAATGCGAAACGAGTATAGCGAGTGCAGCAAGACCGAGATACACCGCAAACACAAGATTTACGATCGAGACATCAAGAAGCGTAAACGCGATGATGTCGCCGATGAAGCCACTCAGAAAGAATAGGCTCGAGAGGTGGCGCTCGTTCCGCTTCGCCCAGGCAAGAAGGGACGTGAGGGCGGTGTTCATGCACTTAGTATATAGGGTGCTTGGAGCCGGGCTTGAACCGGCGACCCCTTCCTCTTCAGGGAAGTGCTCTACCAACTGAGCTATCCAAGCGTCCGGTCTATCCTACCATACCGGCCTTTAGTTTCCAGCGGCTACTGGGCCTGATACAGCTCCATGGCCTCCTGGATCATCTCAGGCGATGGGAAGCCCATAATGCTGCCTGCGGTGTCACCGGACATGAAGGATCCGAAGGAATCGAGAATCGGACCGATGAAGAGCATTGGGATGATGAGGACTAGCGCCCAGATGATGACCTTGGACCAGAATGAGATACGCCCCATGCGGCGCATCTCTCGCAAGAGCCGGTTGTTCTCCTCCGCCACTTCAAGCGTGTCCTTGAGAAGTGTTTCTAGGCGATTCAAGTCTTCATTCATACGGTAGGGGCCATTACGCACACGCGATTCTTTTTAATGCAGAAAAGTCCGTTGCACGTATTGCACTCCATTTTATAAAGCGCATATTTGCCTGATCCAAGCAGCATGATGCCGAAGGCAACTGCAGCGAGCAGAAGTTCAAGCTGCACTCCTGCAAAGCCGCGTGCGCCGTTAAGAAGCAGCGCAGCAGCAAGCATCTCAATACCAAGAAGCCCCGCAACGGGGCGTGGCGCGATGCCAAGGATGAGCGAGAGCCCACCAAGTACTTCAAACCACGCAATAAGCACTGCAAAAAGCGGTGAGAATCCGTACCCGTCAAAGGCGGTGATAGTGCCTGACATATCGGCTAGCTTGCTCCAGCCGCTAAGAAGAAATATGGAACCGGCGGCAACACGAATAAGAAGCAGACCAAGCGATCGGTTGTAGAAGAATCTACTTATCGTATTAATGTAGGGCTGCATAGAGTAGGGGGCTCTCTGTTTTGCTCGAGTATACCATTAGGTTTCGCTTGTCCCCCTAAGGCACATACGCAGCGCATCCGTCATGGTCCAGCCACATTCCCCACTTGCCTGCACTTCGCAGCGAGCAGTCCTGTAGCAGGCAAATTCTGGCTTATAGAGGCAGTTAGAGACGATATCCGGCCTGTCCGAACAGAGCTCTGAGGAGCAGCCGCCCACATAGCAGGTCTTTGCGACAGGAGCCGCTACCCGCTTGGTTACTGAGAACGTAAGGCGATAATCGCCAGGAGCAATGGCTGCGCCTGCGATGTTCTGAGGGGTAGCGCTCATAAACGCAACCTCCTCTGCCTCAGTGGTGAGCGAATTGCCGAGCGCGATCACGTCAGTGCTCGTACCCATGCCCGATACAGTCTCCACACGTACACGGATCGTGCCTGCCTGTATGCACTGCACGTTTGCCGGACAACGACTATCTTCTATAACGGCAAGCGGTGTAATGCGCACATGCTCAAACACTGCAGTCTCATTCAAACGGAGCGTTGCCTCGCCATACGCACGTACCGATGATGATGGTTCCTGCGGCTTCTCTTGCGAGAGGCTCGGCTCTACTACGACATAGCTGTTGAGGGTGCGTACGGTGTCGTAGCCTGCGTAGCCAACAACGCCAATTGCGGCAAAAAGAGTAATAAGCGCGATGAGTAGAGGTCGTTTCATATCCGCTTCATATAGATATTAAGACGCATACACTATAGGTTTCTTTCCTATTATTCCTGTGCCCCCGCCAGGAGTCGAACCTAGATTCCCGCGTTAGGAGTGCGGTGTTCTATCCATTGAACTACAGGGGCGTATTTCGGCAGACTAACACAAAACCGCGCCCTATGCGCGGTTTTGTGTGCCTCTATTTCCCTTCTTTACGCAGCTGCGCCGAAGAGAGATTCGAGCTTTGGCTTATCAAAGCCAACGATCACTTCCTCGTCCACCAAGAGGACCGGTACGCCCATCTGGCCGCTCTTCTGGATCATTTCCTGGCGCTTCTCAAGATCGCTTGCGACATTGTGCTCAGTGTACTCAACGTTGCGCTCCTTAAGAAATTCCTTAGTCATCTGGCAGAAGTGACAGGTTGGTGTGCTGTAAATTGTTACGTTCTTATTCATACGAGTTCGTTAGTGGAGAGTAGTATAGCACGCAGGCCCTGTGGATAACTTAGCGCCGATTACGGACGTTCTTGAGGTTATCTTCATGATTCAAACGGCCAAATGACGCCGTGCGAGCAAGCTGTCGCTTCTTCTCCTGGAGCATGCGCTTATCCTGCTCTGTCTCTCGTCGCAGTCCCGGAATACGGCGAGCGATCTCGGTTATGCGGCCGAGAGTGCGCTCGAGGCGGCTCTGCGCTTCACGGCTTTTCATGCCACCTGCAGCCTTCGTCTTTTCCATGCCGCGCTCGGTTGATTTGTTCTTGCGAATCGCCTCTTCAGCCTGCACGATTTTGCGCTCTGCTTCGGCAAGCTTGCGCTCCGCCTCTCGCTTTTCTGCCTGCGCCTGGCGCAGTTCGTATGAAGCCTCCCGTTCTTCTCGAGTAGCGCCCTCTATTTCGCGCGAAGCATCGCGCTCGCGCTCACCTGCACGCTGCACGTCGACTTCTGCCTTGCGCTTGTCGCTTTCAAGGCGGCGGAGTTCGTCCTGAAGGGAGCCGAGCTCCTGTTCTTCAGCCACTACCTTGCGCTCAAGATCGCGCACTTCGCGCTCCATTTGAAATACATCGGTCATAGAGTAATGGTATCCCGGAGATGGGAAGACACAAAATCAGGGTGCGGAATACGAGAATCGAACTCGTGCCTATTGCTTGGGAAGCAATCGTTCTGCCACTAAACTAATTCCGCTTATCGCCAAATACCAAACCAGCCGAGGGTCCTCTTCCACCATGGAAGCGGCGGCGTTGTGGTTGCCTCCTTTGGGGGTACGACGATGATAACCTCCTCTCCCGGGCGTGCAACTCCGTATGTTTCTCTGAGCGTTGCCTCTTGTCCGCGCGCGGTTGCAAGTTCATCAAGCGTTGCCTGGAGCGTCATCTCGCGCTCCTTAAGAATAAGAAGCTGCGCTTCAGTTTCGTTCGCTGCATGGCGAGCCCGCTCCTCTTTGCGGACAATGCCGACAATGAGTACGAGAAGCCACACAATCGTGCAGGCAAGCACCGCCGCAAGAACATAGTCGCGTATGCGGTCTTTTGCGGACTTACGGGCCATTAACCCTTAGTATAGCAAGCTAACGCTCGCTATCCTGGACCATTTTCATGAACACATCCTGGGGAATATCCATCTTTGCGTGTTCACCGCGGCGCTTCTTGCCCTTCTTCTGCTTCTCGAGAAGTTTCATCTTACGGGTGATGTCGCCCCCGTAGAGGTAGCCGGTCACGTCCTTACGGAGCGCTGAAATTGAACGCGAGGCAATGATGCGGCTCAGCGCTACTGCCTGGATCTTGAGCACGAACATCTGGCGCGGCAGGATCTGCTGTAGTTTCTCCACCATGCGCTCGCCTTCCTCTTGTACCCTGCGGCGCGCAACCACGCGCGAGAACGCGGGCACGAGCTCATCTGCCACGGAGATATCGAGCTTTACCACATCAGCGGGACGATCATCCAAGAACTCATATGAAAGCGATGCGTATCCAGAGGATACGTTCTTCACGCGATCAAAGAACCCACGCATAAGCTCGCGCAGCGGCATCTCTGCCACAAGTTCAATACGGCCATCTAGATGGGTCTCGGTATTCATAACCGCGCCCTCGTGATCATGAAATAGCTGGAGCATGCCGGAAAGCGATTCAGGCGGCGTGATGAGAATCACCTTTACCCACGGCTCTTCAATCGCAGCGATATCGCCGTACGCAGGGAACTTGGACGGCGTATAAATAGTCTCGCGCTTCCCGTTCTTGGTCGTCACATTGTATGCAATGGTCGGAATAGTAACGATGAGTGTCAGATCGAATTCTCGCCGTAGTCGCTCAGTAACAATCTCAAGGTGAAGCATGCCGAGGAAGCCGCAGCGGAAGCCACGGCCAAGCACTCCAGAAGACTCCTCTTCAAATGAGAGCGAAGAATCGGAAAGGCGCAGCCGCTCAAGTGCAAGCCGCAGTTCGGAGAGATCATCCTGGCTTTCCGGGTACACTGACGCCCACACAACCGGACGCGGACGGGCAAACCCAGAAAGAGCCGGCGTCTGGCCGCGATCAAGAAGGACTGTGTCACCCACTGCAACGACGCCTGCCTCTTTGACGCCCGTTACGATGTAGCCAATCTCTCCTGCAGAGAGCGTCTCGGTAGGGGTCTCGTCCGGCATGAAGATGCCGGTCTCAAGCGCCGTAAAGCGCTGCCCAGCTGCGGCAAACCGAAGTACATCGCCCTTCTTAAGGGTTCCGTCAAATACGCGCGCATACACGGCAATGCCACGATGGGTTGAATATGAGAAATCAAAGATGAGTGCGCGCGCGTCCCCTTCTCCTTGCCGCGGACTTGGCACACGTTCAATGACCGCTTCAAGCAGCGCTTCGACGCCTTCGCCCGTGCGTCCGGAAACCGCAAGCACGGTCTCAGGCTCAACCGAGAGCAGCTCAGCAAGTTCAATCGTCACATCTTCAACGCGCGCAGCAGGCGCATCGATCTTTGAAAGTACCGGAATGATGACGCAGCCTGCCTCGCGCGCCATGGAAAGGGTAGTCAGCGTCTGCGCCTGGACGCCCTGCGTGGAGTCCACAAGAAGAATCACGCCCTCAACAGCCGAGAGCGCACGCGATACCTCGTAGGCAAAGTCGATGTGGCCCGGCGTATCGATGAGATTGAGCACGTACTCATTCCCATCCTGGCCCTGGTACTTCATGCGCGCCGGCTGCATCTTGATCGTTATGCCCCGCTCGCGTTCAAGATCCATCTTGTCGAGGACCTGGTCGCGCATCTTACGGGCCTCGATCGTACCGGTACGCTCAAGAAGCCGGTCCGCCAAGGTGGACTTCCCGTGGTCGATATGGGCGATAATAGAAAAATTCCTGATATTCATAGGATCCGTGCACACACTCTACCCTTTATTGCGTTGGCCCGCCAAGTATGGTGCCGGACGGTGGAAGTGCCTTGGTTGAGGTCAGCTTCTTAAGGGTTGCGTAGAGCTCCCGGAACTCCTTGTTCTCAAGGAGAACCAGAACCGCTGCAGACACGATGAGGCCCACCATACCAGCGACAAAGCCCTGCGTGAAGACCATGAAGAGGTTTGTGAGCGGCGCGGCAGTCCCCATAAAGGTGAGAACACCGTACGCAGCCGAACCGCCAAGGACGGCTGCACCAAGACCTTCAAACAGCGGACGGATGAGCGAGCGCGATACGCCGGGCGCAACATCCCTGAGGGTTATGAACGCCACTACTCCCATAACGAGCTGCCCGATCGTAAATCCAAGCGCGACAAAGAGCACGCTCGAGCCAGCGACCTCTTCAACACGGAAGAGGACTTCCATGAAGATGGTCATGATCGGATACACAGACGCGAAGTAGAGGAGCAGCCACGCAGTTAAAAGCGAAGTCACCAAACCAACCACCTGAATGTAGAGCGGATTCCATGAACGCTCCGCCGCGTAGAAGGCGCGCGATGCGAGCAATACAAATCCCTGCGCCACGAGTGCGAACACAAGAATCGCAAGGATTGCAGCCGTAAGCCGTGTCGCATCCCAATCAAACGCGCCGGAACCGAGAATGATACGGACAATGTGCGCCCGCAGCACAATAAAGAGGACGAGCGCAGCCGAAGACCAGAATATGAGGTGACGGGCTGCTGCAGTCAGTGTCGCCTTAAACTCCTCGTACTTCTTTGAACCAAGTTGCTCCGCAAGCACCGGAAATGCTGCGGTCGCATACGACGCGCCGATAAGCGCAAGCGGGACTGATTCGAGATTGCTCGCAAACGTAAGCACGGCGATGCCGCCCTCACCGGTCCTGGCCGCAAGAATCGAAAGGACCAGAAGCGTGACCGAGCTCATAAGCAGCGCCAGCGAGCGCGGTGCCGAATCCCGCAGCACTTCACGGATAACGTGTGGGCGCGGTGCCATAAGGCGCGGCATAAGCTTTGCCTCAAACACGACCGGGATGTGAATCGCTACGTGCGCCACGGCGCCAAGCACCACACCAACGCCGATTCCATAGAGCCCGAAGGCAGGATAAAGGAGCAGCGTACCGCCAATGATGCCTATGTTGTAG
>DATMJP010000040.1:0-8860 GCA_035553815.1 Minisyncoccota bacterium | reverse complement strand
GCTCCTAACGTTCTTCATCGTACCCGTGCTCGCGCTTGAAGATAAGAGCGTGCGCGCTTCGCTCGGTCGCTCAGGCAGCATCTTCCAACAAACCTGGGGTGAGACACTCATCATGAACTTCTCTCTCGGACTCTTCTTCATGATGCTCTACATCCTGGTGATCGTGCTCATGGGCGTTACGGTCTTCTTCGGCGCAAACAATGTTCCGCTTATGATTGTCGGCCTTACTGCGCTCATTCTCCTCATGCTCATCATTGCGGTGGTGCAGTCAGCGCTTTCAGCGATCTTCAAAGTGGTGCTCTATGAGTATGCGGCGAACGGCAAGATTGCAGATTCGTTCACCCCTGAACTCATCATTGGCGCGCTTACGAAGAAGGAAGCTCCTGCAGCCTGAGAACGCCGGGCGTGCGAAATGGTTAGCAGTACAGTACGTCTAATTCCTATATGCCTACTCTCTATCAAGAACGATCAGAAAATCTTTGGAAGACCTGGGCCCTTATGGCCGGGTTCTTCCTGCTTGTTATTGCTATCGGCTGGGCGGTGTCCTGGTATTTTGATAGCCCGGCTATTCTCTATGGCGCAGTGATCTTCTCTGTGCTCATGAACGTCGGCAGCTACTGGTTCAGCGACAAGCTCGTGCTCTCAATGACGCACGCAAAGCCTGCGACCAGGGAAGAGCACTTCGACCTCTACACCGTTACGGAGAACTTGGCGATTACGGCAGGACTTCCTATGCCAAAGCTCTACGTGATTGAAGACGCAGCACCGAACGCGTTTGCAACGGGACGCAACGAAAAGCATGCGGTTGTTGCTGCAACGACTGGCTTGCTTGGCATGATGAACCGCCAAGAACTGGAGGGTGTGATTGCGCACGAACTCTCGCACATCCAGAACAAAGACATGCTTGTCATGACAGTTGCTGTCGTGCTCGCAGGCTTTATCGCCATCCTTGCAGATATCTTTTTGCGCATGTCCTTCTTTGGAGGAGGAAATAATGACGATAACGGCAAGGCAGGCATTCTCTTTGCCATCCTTGCGGTGGTAGGCATTATCCTCGCACCCATTGCGGCACAGCTTATACAGCTTGCCGTGTCTCGCCGTCGTGAATTCCTTGCAGACGCTTCTGGCGCACTCTTGACCCGGTATCCAGAAGGCCTTGCGTCAGCGCTCCAGAAGATTGCCGGGTACAGCGCACCGATGCGCACCGCAAACCATGCGACCGCGCACCTCTTCATCGCCAATCCGTTTGGCGGCAAAGCAGGGAAGTTTGTGAACAAGCTGTTTGCGACCCATCCGCCGGTGGAAGAGCGCGTGTCTGCGCTCCTTGGAAGGGGATAGTTGCATATATTCGCATTCGTGTTATAGTTCCTCTGGTTACAAGCACAGGGGGAACCATTGGATACTGTGATCGTGAATGGGGTTGCGATCCCGATCGAACAGTTTGACGGTCCGTCAGGAGACGAGCTGACCGCCGCGTATCGCCGGTTCAATGCGAACCGAGCGACCGCAGCAGGCAGGTCTTCCTATCAGACCAATCCGTCTCGACTTCAGGGCGTGCCCAGGCTGCAGAAGCACAAGGGCCAGGCCTGGGGTGGAGTCCGGATCAAGTAAATTCCAGAAGGGGAACAGAGGGGAGGCGATCGCGCGAGCGTCGCCTCTTTTGTTTTCATGGTATAAAAGTCGAACGCATAGGAGGCGTCGCATAGTGGTCTAGTGCACCGCCTTGGAAAGGCGGCAGGCTCGAAAGGGTCTCGAGAGTTCGAATCTCTCCGCCTCCGCAACTGAATTGCTGGTCTTTGTGAACTCCTATACACTAAAAACGGACACATTAACCACGAGGAGGGAGGTCCTCAATGTCGCGCCTTTCGAGACGAACTGAATACACGTTCTGGATGAATGACGAGCCCTACACGAGTCTCTATACGGTGCTGGAACTGCTCGCCGCCCAGTCACAAACCTACGAGCCGCATCACCTTCATCGGTGCGACGGCAAGGACGGCTTTGACTGGGAGATCGTCGTGCCCTGGTACAGCCATGGGTGCAGCGGCGGCGACCAGAGCGGCCACCACTACTACCAGTTTGATCCGGCGATCGCTGAGCGGCTGGTCGAGTACGAGCTGGTCACGCCGCACAAGGAGGTCGGCTGGGGCTACACCACCGAGGTGAAGGACAAACTGGTCATTTCCTCTAAGGGAAGCGAGGAGCTCAGACGCTTCATGCACGACATGAGGACGAAAGCTGAAAGCCTGCTCAGGCCCGGCGTCCACACCGATCTCACCGGCACGATCGAGTATCGCGGCTACAGTCGCGATGACCATGGAAGCGGTCCGCTCCACTTCCTCTTTGAAATGCCGACGGGCGGTCGCTGTCGCGTCTACCCGGAGGAGGAGAAGATCGTGCTGCCTGAAGTGGAGGCAGCGGCCTAGTTCGCCAAGTCCTGACTGAAGAGAAGCCCCGGCTCTCTTGGTCGGGGCTTTTCTTGTTTTATATCTAAAATTTGGGCCCTGTCGCGATCGTGCGACAGGGCCCAGTTTGTTTGTTGTCAGCGGACCTGGAGCGTGTCGGCTGCGTATACGAGACTTTTCGGCTCGATCACGACCTTCTTCTCCACGCACCTCTCGATGTGGCCAGCCAGATGTGCTTGGAAGCCGGCGCCCTTGGCGATGTCCACCACCAGAGAAGCGGCCTTCCAGGGCACATAGAGCGCGAAGCCGGCGCCCATGTTGAAGTTGCCATAGGCTTCGTAGTCGTCGACCGGTCCATGTTCCTGGATGAAGTCGAAGATCGGCAGCTGCGTCGGCAGATACTTGATGATGTAGGCGAAAGATCGGTTCGCCCGCATCAGCTTGCGCCAGCCATGACCGGTGATGTTGACCGCGTAGTGCGGAATGATCCCGTTCATGAGGCACTCGTAGACCAGAGGCACATAGATGTGCGTCGGATCGAGGAGCGTCTCGCCGTAGCTGCGGCCGTCTGGAAGCGTCGTCAGGTACCCGTCCGGGAGCTTGTCGGCGATACTGCGCGCGAGCGTGAGCCCGTTCGCATGAATGCCGGAGCTCTCGATGAGCACGATCGCGTCGCCGTCTTCGATCCATTCCGGCCTGATCAGATGCTCCTTGGGCTTCACGATACCCATGGCCGAACCGGACAGTGCGAACGTGTCCGGGGCGATGATGCCTTTCAGCGTCGGCGTCTCGCCGCCGCCGTAGACGCACCGGCTCAGGTTGCACGCCTGCTTCCAGCCCGCGATGAGATTCACGAAACGCGTCTCATCGTTGAGCCAGGCCGAATCGCCGACGGCCAGGTGCA
This sequence comes from Minisyncoccota bacterium, assembly GCA_035553815.1. Lineage (GTDB taxonomy): Bacteria > Patescibacteriota > Minisyncoccia > Phycocordibacterales > Phycocordibacteraceae > C7867-001. The sequence goes on along the minus strand of DATMJP010000040.1, from coordinate 5,551 downwards.
TGGCGACCGAAAGCGGATGGGCGCCGAGCGTGATCATGTCGTTCACGATCATGGCGACCGTGTCCTGGGCGATGTTGGCGTAGTAGTACTTGCCGGTCAGCTCATACATGGCGTCGGCGACAAGGTTCTTGGTGCCGAGCCCTTCTTCAACGTGCGCGAAGTAGCTCTTCGCGGCCTCGATGAGGAAGGCGCTCTCGCCGCGACTTGGCGTGAATTCTCGAAACTCGCCGCCGCACAGATGGTCGATGTTGCCGGCGGTCTCGAGGGCCGCCTGCTGCGCCTGGCGCTTGAACTCGTCCAGAACATCGTAGTCGACGCCTGAACCTGCATAGGTCATGGGTTCCTGGGACACGAGGCCCTCCAGCTGCTGTTATGGGACAATCCCGGTTTGACAATATAGGAAAGCAGGGGAAAGGCAACTGCTATACTTTTTATATGTCTACACACGAAGATTCTGGCGAAGCCAGGCGCAATGCGACGCTTCTTTTCCTAGTGCGCCGTGAAGAAGGGAAGATAACCAACCTATGCCTTGCCATGAAGAAGCGCGGCTTTGGCGTTGATCGCTGGAACGGGGTCGGCGGGAAGGTGGGCGAAGACGAGACCATCGAGGGTGCCACTATCCGCGAGACTGAAGAGGAGATTGGCGTTACGCCAAGGAACCTAAAGAAGGTAGCGCATCTTCAGTTCACCTTTCTCCACAATCCTGCGTTCGACCAGAATGTGCATGTTTTCATAACCGAAGAATGGGAAGGGGAACCAACAGAGAGCGAGGAGATGAGGCCAGAATGGGTACCTGTGGATAACGTTCCGTATGACTCCATGTGGCCGGACGACATCTTCTGGCTCCCAGAGGTTTTAAATGGCAACAACGTCGAAGCAAGCTTTACGTTCGGTCCTGGCGACACCATAGAGGACAAAGAAGTCAATATCGTCGATCTGGTTCCATAGCGCATGAAAAGAATCGGACTCATCATCGCATTCGTTGCACTCCTCGTATCCGGCGTTGCATTAGTTTCGTACGCGTTGAACGTAAAACAGCCTGTGTCCGATAGCGTGTCCGATATGTCCCTTACCCAGGCTGGTGACATGAAAATTGAAATCGCGGCTGACCGAGATTCGCGCGAGAGGGGACTTTCAGGTCGCGCAAATGTCCCTGACGATTATGGGCTTCTCTTCGTATTCGAGACACCTGATAGGTACGGCTTCTGGATGAAAGATATGCTTGTACCGATTGATATTGTTTGGCTATCGGACAATGCAGCGATAGTTGGTATCGAGCACTCCGTCTTCCCCGCTACATTCCCTTCTGTCTTTTATCCTCCGCAACCAGTGCGATATGTCTTAGAGACAAGAGCTGGGTATGCGGGCGACAAGGGATGGGAAGTCGGAACCGTACTTCCCTTGCCTATCCCTGAATAGATTCCCTAATGCGTTGTGCACAGGACACGCATCGTGAAGAAGAGTAAAATTTCTAATACGTCGGTTCCTCCACTGTGTCTTCAGGTCCTGACGCCTATTATCACGTCATATCTTTGCTATGCCGAAAGCTTCAAAAACTCCCGCTCGTGCGATTACCAAAAAGGTTGCTGCACCTGCTGAGGTGCCTGTAGTGGAGAGTAAGGAGACGAAGCGTTACGGCGAGCTCATCAAGCAAGTTGAGAAGCGCGACGGACGCATCGTCCCGTTCTCATTTGAAAAGATTGTCGCTGCCATCCATAAAGCGATGCTTGCAGCAAACGAAGGCGGACTTGAAGACGCAACTCTGGTCGCACACCAGGTCGCAGGTGAAATTGCGCGGTTCGGCAAGAAGTACAAGAACTTCCTCCCTACTGTGGAAGGTCTCCAGGATGCGATTGAGAAGCAGCTCATGCTAAACGACTTCACGGCGACCGCGAAGTCCTACATTCTTTATCGCGATAAGCGTGCCCAGATGCGCGGCGAGCAGATTGAGATTCCGGAGCATGTGCGCGCACTTGCGGAAGAAAGTAAGAAGTATTTCAAGGGAAATGCCCTCGGCGAGTTTGTGTACCTTCGTACCTATGCAAAGTGGAAAACGGACGAAGGACGTCGCGAGACCTGGGTCGAGACCGTAGACCGCTATCTCGACTTCATGCGTGAGAATATCGGCGACAAGCTGACCGCAAAGGAGTACAACGAACTACGCGAAGCAATTCTCAATCAAGAGATCATGCCATCCATGCGCCTTATGCAGTTTGCAGGAGACGCTGCGCGCCGCTGCAACGTCGCCGCGTACAACTGTTCCTACATCGCGCCTTCAAAGATCGAAGACTTTGCAGAGATTATGTACATCTCTATGTGCGGCACCGGTGCCGGGTATTCAGTTGAGAGTGCAAATATTCAGGCACTTCCGCAGATCGCTTACCAGTCAGGCGAGAAGCTTCCGGTGCATGTTGTTGCTGACTCGAAGGAAGGTTGGTGCGACGCGCTTACGCACGGCCTTAAGACCTGGTTTGAGGGCAAGGATGTAGAGTTCGATTTCTCACAGGTACGCCCTGCAGGCGCCCGTCTTAACACCATGGGCGGTAAGGCATCAGGCCCAGAGCCGCTCCGCAACCTTCTCGCGTTCTCGCGCGAGCGCATCTTCACCCGCCAGGGCCGTCGTCTTCGCAATATCGATGCGCACGACATCATCTGCAAGATCGGTGAGTGTGTGGTCGCAGGCGGCGTACGGCGCAGCGCGATGATCTCGCTTTCAGACCTTGATGACGAGCTTGTGCGCGATGCTAAGAAGGGCCAGTTCTACATGACCGATCCGCACCGAGCGATCGCAAACAACTCAGCGGTCTATCACTACAAGCCATCGAATGCAGAGTTCATGGACGAGTGGGTAGCGCTTATGAAGTCAGGAACAGGCGAGCGCGGTATCTTCAACCGCGGCGGCCTCATAGGCCAGATGCCAGAGCGCCGCAAGGAATTCTGGAGCAAGACTGGCTACATCAAGAATGGCCGTGTTATCGGTCCTGCGGGCACCAACCCATGCGGTGAGATTATTTTGAAGTCTAAGCAGTTCTGTAACTTGACCGAGGTCGTGGCGCGCGCTGACGACACCGAGGCTTCGCTTCTGAGGAAGGCACGTCTTGCAACTATTCTTGGTACCTACCAGTCAACGCTTACGAAGCTCGGCTACCTTTCTAAGGAGTGGACCGATAACTGTAAGGCAGAGCGTCTCCTCGGTGTATCAATCACCGGTCAGTGGGACTCCCCTGCTGCGCGCGACGGTAAGATCCTCGACGCAATGCGCAAGGAGACTATCAAGGTCAACAAGAAGTACGCAGAGCGTTTCGGTATCAACCAGTCAACATCAATCACATGTGTGAAGCCGTCAGGCACCGTGTCGCAGACTCTCGGCGTTGCTTCAGGCATGCACCCGCGTCACGCACCGTACTACATCCGTCGCATCCGCATCTCTGCAACCGACTCACTCTTCAAGATGTTGAAGGACCAGGGCGTACCGTACTACCCAGAAGTAGGTCAGCAGGAGGAGACTGCAAACACCTTCGTGCTCGAATTCCCCGTGAAGTCTCCAGAAGGTGCAGTCTGTAAGGATGATCTTACGGCGCTCGACCAGCTTGAGCACTGGAAGCTCGTAAAGGAGAACTACACCGAGCACAACCCATCAGTCACGATCTCAGTAGGTGATGATGAATGGATCAGCGTCGCAAACTGGGTATACCAGAACTGGGACATTGTGGGCGGCCTCTCATTCCTTCCGCGCTCAAATCATGTGTACCGCCTTGCGCCGTACGAGCCAATTTCAAAGGCAGACTACGAGGAGATGGTGAAGCGTTACCAGCACATCGATTACGGCAAGCTCTACGCGTACGAGCGTCAGGACGAAACTGAGATGAAGCGGGAACTCGCGTGTGTCTCAGGAGTCTGTGAGATCTAGAGGATAGAGAAAGGCCGCGAAAGCGGCCTTTCTTCTTTACTTGTATACTTTTCTCATGAAAAAGGATTACACCCAGGTGATTAAGCAGGTCGGCTCTATTATCGATCTCTGGATGCCGTTGCGCATGGAATATGCGCAGATACCAGGCATGGCGGTAGCGATCGCTCACAAAGACAAGGTTGTGTATGCAAAAGGGTTCGGATACGGAGATACGGCGAAAAAGCAGAAGATTGATTCGAAGACGCTCTTCCGCATCGCTTCAATTTCCAAGACCTTCACTGCCGTTGCCATTATGCAGCTTGTAGAGAAAAGGAAGCTTCGGCTTGAAGATCCGGTCTATACCTACCTGCCCTGGTTTACCGCACAAAATAAGAAGGGGAATGCTTCAGCTATTACAATCGAAGACCTCGTATCTCACAGCTCCGGTATTTTCCGTGATGGAGATACCGATCACTGGGGAGATGGAAAGTTTCCGAAAGAACTGAAGGAGTCTTTCACAAATGACTCGTTGCTTCTCAAACGCACGAGCAGCTTTAAGTACAGTAACTATGGATTCGCTGTGCTCGGTAAGGTTATCGAGGAGGTCTCTGGAATGTCGTACGAAGACTACGTACATGCTCACATAATGAAGCCGCTCGGCATGCGCTCAACTTTTGTGGATTACGACGCGGGAATTCCGGGCCATGCTTCCGGATTTGAGAGGCGTATTCCAGGCCGTACTCCTGGCGTCTTTCCGCACTATAAGACACATGCTTATGCGCCAGCTACAGGCTTCTCATCGTCAGCAGAGGATCTTTCTAAATTTGCAGCCTCATTCTTTACGAGTGCAGACACAAAGATTCTTTCCTCTGCCAGCAGAAAGAAGATGGTCGAGAAGGAATGGGATACCGGCGTATTCATGAAGCATGGGATGGGACTTGATATATTTCAGGTCGGCAAGAAGAAACTCTATGGCCATTCAGGCGGGTTCCTTGGATTCTCGCTCATGATGCTCTTTGATCCTAAGGAAGAAATTAGTGTTGTAGTGCTTATAAATAGTACTAGCGCAGGGGCAGGATCTATTGCGCACGGCATCTTCGAAATGTTGCAGACGGGCATGACGCTACAGAAACCTGGGAAGCAGCATAACTACTCCTCATATATAGGTATCTATCGCGATCATTGGAGAGACACTGTATGCGCCCAGCTTGGAAGTTCGCTCATAGCATTCTCAGCGAACAACGATGCGCCAGCGAAATTCTATTCAACATTAGTACCAATCAAAGGCGGGGACGCATTTACTGCCAAAACGAAAGATCTATTTGCGGGCCCAGAAGAAACGGTCGTCTTTGCAGACAAAAAGGGCGGGAAGTTCCACACGATGCGCTCATTCCTCGGCCGATCGATTCGCATTTAGCTAATTGTGCAATTTATGGTATAGTGCATATACCGGTCCAGACGACCGCTGGGGCAACCCAGAGGAAAGTCCGAACACAGGCTGAGCAATCAGCAGGAAGGTAGCGGGTAACGCCCGCACGCAGCGATGCGCGAGGTGCGAACAGAAACGCTGGCGACGAAAGTCAAAAGCATCCTTATAGGATGAGTTCTGTCGAAAGGCAGAAATGAAACGGCTAAATCCTTACCCCTGTGCAAGGCCGTGCC
>DATMJP010000039.1:0-10365 GCA_035553815.1 Minisyncoccota bacterium | reverse complement strand
TCATTAATACGAGACACTCCCCCACACCAGGGTAAGTAATAGGCGGTTCCGTTGCGGGAGGCCACGTACTGCCCGCCAGCAGGGAGCGGTTCGCCCACAGGCTCCGTAATTCCCTTCTCTGCGGCTGCCTGTGCCTTCAGGGCGGCGCTTTCGCCCGTAAGTGGCCGTTCCTCGATCCAGAGCCCCTTCCCCTCCCCTTCTGCCAAATCCCTGCCTGTAAGAACGCCGAGGCCGAAACTTCCCGTTGCCGTAAGGAGAATAGCCAGCAAAATAAGGGCATCCTGAGGAATACGGCCCAGGAACCGCTTGATTCTTCCTCCTAGTCCTGCTATAGTCATACTCACTAAAAGGATACCACTATGGCAAGTACAAAAGCGGGAGGATCAACAAAAAACTTACGCGACTCGAAGCCGAAATACCTCGGCGTCAAGCTCGCAGACGGCGCAGCAACGCGTCCAGGCATGATTATCGTTCGTCAGCGCGGCACCAAGATTGAGGCCGGCAATAACGTACGTATCGGCAAGGACCACACCCTTTTCTCAATGGCAACGGGTGTTGTTAAGTTCGGCGAAATGCGCAAAACCAACTTTGACGGCAATACCCGCCGCAAGAAGATCGTCCACGTCGTTCCTGCCTAACGTATCCATCTCCTCATGAAAAGCCCCCGTCGCAACGGGGGTTTTTCTATGCTAGACTCGTGCCCGGGAGGAAGACGCACTGGGCGTCTTTCACACTTTAGGGGGCACCCATGAAGTATCTGTACCTTACGACCGCGCTTTGCGCACTTCTTGCGGCTGCTCCTGCTGCCGCACAGAACGTGGACGAATGCGTCACGAGCGTAATGGCCGAAAACGGCTGGAGCGATAACGACATGCAGAGTCTGCCCATCGGGCAGACCATCTCGTACCGCGGCAGGACTGTGGAGATCCGGAAAGGCGGAAGCGTGGGGTTCGCCTGCAAGGAGCTCCTCTACGACGAGGTGTTCGCACGGGCCACTGCGCTTGAATCGCGCATCACTGATCTTGAGACACAGGTTGGATTGCGCGATGAGATCATCGACCAGAAAGATGGTGAGATCGCAGGACTCCAGTCTCGCATCATCACCCTTCCCATTCCGAAATACGGCGCGGTCGATCTCGATCCGCGCATCATCATCGGACTGATTCTGTCCTACTTCCTCCTGAGCGTGTGCCGGAGATTCTGGCGCAAGTACAATCGAGGATATACCAACCTCGTGGAGAAAAGGAAGCCATACGGTCCGATCGTGAGCTGAGCCGCTGGTCACCAAAAGCAAAACGGCGCGGAACCCTGTTCCGCGCCGTTTCGACATTTCCTCTTCCTACTCCGCTTCAACCGTAATAGCAATTTTGCCGAAGTTCTCGCCGAATGAAACAGGAACCTCAAACGTGCCGAGTTCCTTGAATGGCTTCTCGATACGGATCACCTCCTCAGGGAGATTTGCAGCCGCAGCGATCTCACGAGCATCAACACCATCATAGAGGTGGCCCTGCTCGTTTGCCTTCTTGCGGATAACAATCTTTTCCTCAGCAAGTGCAGCGAGGCGCTCCTCAACAAGCTTTACATCAAGCTCCTTGCGGTCTACCACCTGCTTCACACGCACCTCTGCCTGCTTTAGCGCTGACGAGGTAGCGGGTACAGCAAGCTTACGAGGAATAAGGTAATTAAGGGCGTGGCCATCAGACACCTCAATAGTGGTGTGCGCACGGCCCATGTCACGGACATCTTTCAGTAATACGACTTTCATAGTACGGCTATCCTAGCCTTTAAAATCACTCTACGCAACCTAGCGTCCTAGGCGAAGGAACTCAATTGCGCGTGCCATTTGCGGATCCCTTCCTGCATCAAAGTCCTCAATCGTGCGCTCTACTTCAATATCTGGCGTGAGGCCGCCGTCTGAAATTGAGGTGCCATTAGGCGTGAGCCAGCGCGCCACCGTCACCTTGAGTGAGCCGCCGCCAAGATCGAGGAGCTCCTGTACAGATCCCTTTCCGAAGGAACGGGTACCAATAAGGGTTGCGCGGTCTGCATCCTGCAGCGCACCTGCAAGAATTTCAGATGCTGACGCTGAGCCGTTATCGATGAGAATAACTACCTGTACACCTTCGCCCACACCTCCTGCCCCGCTGCTCCTGTGCACGATATTTTCGCGGTTGCCCTTGTAGTCTTCAGTTACGACTGCGGCGCCCTTAGGCAAGAATTTACTTGCGATCGCTACTGCTGAATCGAGGTACCCGCCCGGGTTGCCGCGCAGATCGATAATGAGCTTCTGTGCACCTTGCGTGCGCATGTCGCGTATTGCTTGCTCGAACTGGGTTGTTGCCGTTGCAGTGAATGAATAGAACGAAATGGTATAGATGCCGGTAGCAGCGTCATACGCGCTCTCGATAGTCGGCACATTAATGACGTCACGCACGACGCGGATATCGATAAGCTCGCCTGCACGCATGACCTTGAAGGCAACTTCCGTTCCCTTTGGTCCGCGAATAAGCTTCACCGCAGCATCAGTCGACATACCATCAGTTGGCGTGCCGTTGATCATGAGAATCTCGTCACCGGCGCGCATGCCGGCCCGTTCTGCTGGGGTGTTCTTAAGTGGCGCTATTACGGTGAGCGTATCGTTCTGTCCAATGCCAACCTCCATGCCCACACCCTCGAAGTTGCCAGAGATATCGTCCTGGAACATCTTTGCCTCCTCTGGCGGTAAATAGACCGTATACGGATCTCCGTAGGCCTCTGCAAGACCCTCTATCGCGCCCCAGACGCGCTCCTGCGCTGTCGGCATGGTGCTCGAAGCGTTCGTCTCAACAAATTTCGTATTGAGCGCGTTCCAAGCCCTCCAGAAATCAGAGAGGTCGACCGATTCGTCAGGTGTCGCCGACAGGCCGTCAAAAAGTGAGATGTTCGAGAATACGCGGTACGAGCCAGACGTGCCTGCGGCCATACCGCCAACAAATCCGATTACCAGTACGATCGCAAACGCAGCCGCAAGCTTCGTCTTACGCATGAATGATGCGTTCTGCGCGCCATCGCTCTCTTCCATGTCGACAAGTGTATCACGCACGTGTTTGGTGTGGATACGTGCTCATACAGGACAAGAATTGGCATTAGAAAAGTGGTATCGTTCTAGCATGTGGTCGCTTTTCAAGAAACGGGATCCGCTCCCTCCCTCACCCATTTTTCTTACTAATACCCTGACCGGGGACCGTGCAGCATTCGTGCCGCAAAAGCCGGGCGTTGTGACGCTCTATACCTGCGGTCCAACCGTCTATGATCGCGCGCATATAGGCAATATGCGTGCCTTTGTATTTGCAGATGTGCTCGCGCGCACGCTCGCTGAGGCCGGCAACCACGTGCGTCGCGTCATCAACATAACCGATGTCGGCCACCTGGTTGGCGATGCGGAACAAGGGGTGGACAAATTTACCGTTGCCGCCGAACGAGAGAAGCAGAGTCCTGAGAAAATCGCATCCCGCTACACCCAGCTCTTTATTGAAGACATCAAGTCACTCAACATCGATCCGAAGAGCATACTCTTCCCGCGCGCAACAGAATATATCCAGGAACAGATTGCGATGATCAAGGTCCTTGAAGCTAAGGGCCATACCTACCGTACTGCTGATGGCCTGTACTTTGATACGGCAAGCTACCCTGACTACGGAAAGCTTGGCGGCGTGCCTGAGGAGATTATTAAGCACGGCACGGCAGATACGCTCGTCGACCGCGTATCACTTTCAGGACACGGCCGCATTAAGGAAAACACAGAGAAGCGCAATCCTGCGGACTTTGCGCTCTGGCGCAGCGCAAAGCTCCTTGATTTACAGAAGTGGCCGAGCCCCTGGGGACCGGGCAATCCTGGCTGGCATATTGAATGTTCTGCCATGATTAAGGCGTTGCTTGGCGAGACTATTGATATTCATACCGGCGGTATGGATCACATCGCCATTCATCACAACAACGAGATCGCGCAGTCTGAGGCGACGCACGGACGACCGCTTGCCCGCTACTGGCTCCATAATGCGTTCCTTACCATTGCGGGAGATAAGATCTCTAAGTCTCTCAAGAACGACATCTACGTGACAGATATTGTAGAGCGCGGCTTCCACCCGCTTGCTTTGCGCTACTTCTTCCTTCAAGCGCACTACCGCACTCCCCTCTCCTTCTCATGGGAGGCATTGGCTGCTTCACAAGAAGCACTTATGCGCTTATGGAAACTTTGTGATGAGATACGCCTAGATGCTAAAAACACGCCAGTTGCTTCTACTGCTTCAAGCAAGATCGTGACCATCCTGCGCGAAGATCTCTCTACCCCGCAAGCGCTCGCCTACCTCTGGGAGTACCTTAAAGATGATGCGCTCACTGCAAAGGAGGTCTGGGGCGTCGTCGTGGCGGCAGATCCTATTCTTGGCCTCATGCTTACCAATCCTCCGGTTCGTACACGCCCTTATACCGTTGCAGAACTCCCTGAGGACATCCAAACCCTGGTACTAGCTCGCGAGACAGCACGCAAGGCAAAGAACTACCACGAGGCGGACCGTGTCCGTATCCACCTCGAGGAGCGGGGATATCGTGTGGATGACAGCCCTTCCGGCCCCCTTCTTACTCCTCTCTCCCGCTGATACAATTGGCTGTAATGGCCACCAGCTCCACCCTACGCATACCGCCGCAGAGTCTCGAGTCAGAACGAGCGCTCCTTGGCGCGCTTCTATTGAAGCCTGACGTTATTCACGACGTGGGCGATACGGTTCGTGCTGATTCCTTCTACGCAGAAAAGCATCGGTCAATCTTTGAAGCGATGCGCGAACTTTCTGAACGCGGTGAGCCGATCGATATCCTTACTATTGCTGAACGCCTTACCGCAAAGGGGCTTCTCGAGCGCGTTGGCGGCCGTGCGTACATTGCAGAGCTTGCTTCAGCAGCCCCCTCTCCTGGTAACTATCCGCACTACGCAGACCTCGTAGCGCGCAAGCACGTCATGCGCGCGCTTATTGAAGCAGCACACGAGATTACCGAGACCTGTTATGACGAGTCGCAGGAAACTGCCATGGTGCTCGATAAGGCGGAGAAGATGATTTATGCGATCGGCGACTCCTCTGCATCGCACAAGTTCGTTGCCATCCGCGATAAAGTCGCAGATGCCTGGGATCGTATTGAAGCGCTTTCGAAGTCAGACGGCGCAATTCGCGGCACGCCTACAGGATTCCCTGATCTTGATAACCTTCTTTCAGGCCTTCACCCGTCAGATCTCATCATTCTTGCTGCGCGCCCCTCTATGGGTAAGACATCGCTTGCGCTTGATATTGCGCGCAACACTGCCGTACGCCATGGCACGCCCGTTGGTATCTTCTCTCTTGAAATGAGCTCGGAGCAGCTTATTGACCGCATGCTTGCCGCGGAATCGTACGTTAACTCCTGGAAGCTGCGTACAGGCGGGGTGCGCGACGAGGCAGACTTCGACCGCATCCGCGATGCTCTTGAAAACCTTTCCAAGGCACCTATCTTTATCGATGACAAGCCTGCGAACAACATTCTTGCCATGCGCGCCGTTGCACGTCGCCTGAAGCGCGAACAAGGCATCGGTCTTATCGTTGTTGATTACCTCCAGCTCATGGCGCCAACCAACACCAAGACTGATAACGTTGTGCAGCAGGTTACAGAAATCTCCCGCTCCCTCAAGCAGCTCGCCCGCGAGCTTCAGGTACCCGTGCTTGCCCTCTCACAGCTCTCTCGCGCCGTGGAGCAGCGTGGTGGCAAGCCCCGCCTCTCGGATCTTCGCGACTCAGGTTCTATTGAGCAGGATGCAGACGTGGTTATGTTCATCCATCGCGATGATAAGCGTAACCCTGACAGTGACCGCCCTAATGTTGCTGAGATTTTGGTGGAGAAGCATCGCAACGGTCCAACTGGCCATGTTGAGCTCTACTTTGATGAGAAGCGCGCAACCTTCCAGCCGCTTGATAAGAGCGGGTATGGCGATCTGGCTAACGAATTCTAGCCATGACTGATCGCGTTGAAGAGCTTACTTCCCTGTTTACGCGCTTTCCTGGCATAGGACCACGCCAGGCACGCCGCTTTGTGTATCACCTGCTTGCAGTGTCTTCACACGATCGCACCAAGCTTGCGCGGCTTATCGAGGAACTTGCACGCGATGTGCGCCAATGCGCAGACTGCAAACGTTTTTGGAGCGGCACGGGCACGCTCTGTATCTACTGTGCAGACTCCTCACGTGACGACAGCTTACTCATGCTTGTTGAGAAGGATCAGGATCTGCTTGCCGTCGAGCGCGCAGGCACGTACCGTGGACGCTACTTCGTACTTGGTGGTGTGATCAGCCTCTCTGGGAAAGGAGCTATCCGCGAGGAAGCACTCACAGCGCTTGTGGAGCGCAACTCAGCAAAGGGACTGAGCGAGATAATCCTTGCCCTTTCAGCAACGAGTGAAGGCGAACATACTGCAGACCGCGTGCGAGAACTGCTCCGCCCCCTTCGCGACCATATGAAGTTCTCTGTCCTAGGGCGCGGCCTTGCCACCGGCTCTGAGCTTGAGTACGCAGACAAAGAAACGCTTTCAGCAGCGTTTCAAAACAGAAAGGAGACCTAAACGAAAACCGGAGCCCCTAGGGACTCCGGCATATTTCGGTGCCGCACCTGCGGCTGTACTTGAATTACGGCGTGGGCGCGTCTCGGAAGTTCCACTTCTTGCGGGCCGAGAGTCGCTCGATGTCGTCCTGCGGAGCGGCCACTGTTACGGCGATGGTACGCAGACCGAACACCTCGTGGTCGACAATCGGCAGCATGTGATTGAGTCCCGGAATCTGAACCTCCTTCCCGGTCGTCAGCTGCCTTCCCTTGTGGACCAGCTTGCCCACGAGAACGCGCGCGTCGTTCGAGATGTCACTTCGAACGACTCGGACCTCAACCCGTTTTTTACACGGGCTTTTGGTCTTATTCTTTGCTACTCGTCTCAAAACAACCTCCCTGTCTGGACAGGCTCATTATTGGTTTCAGCAGGATAAAGTCAAGGCCCGCATCTCTGCGGGCCTTTGACTTATGCGACTGAGTCGATCTTTACCTTTACGAAGGGCTGGCGATGGCCGCGGCGCTTCAAGTAGCGGCTCTTGGCCTTGTACTTAACCACCTCAACCTTCTTTGCACGGCCTACTGAGAAAACGGTTGCCTTTACTTCAGCACCCTTCACAGTTGGGGTACCAATAGTGGTAACCGAGCCGTTATCGGTAAGGAGGACGTCAGAGAACACGACAGGATCACCCTTCTTGAGGTCCTGGGTTGCTGCGCCCCTTCCGAGCTTCTCAATGGTGACAAGGTCGCCTGGAGCGACTACGTACTGCTTACCACCGGTCTTTATAACGGCATAATTCATAGAGGTAATCTACCGGAAATAGCCATATGTGTAAAGGGGCTTAGTCTTCCTCCCCTCCCGGCTTATCAAGCAGCGTAGCCTCGATTCCAGCCTTAGATTCGGCGATCCTATACACGTCCTTATCTATCTTCCCTAGCTCCTTGTAGCCCGCATTATAGTGCGAAACGGCAGTTCCAAGGGCAACCCCCAGCTTACGGTAATACTCCTCGTAGGAGCCAATATGGCGCCCTAGCTCCCCTACCCGCTTCTGGATCTCCTCGGCCTTCTTTTCGATCTCCATGGCCTTCAATCCCTGAAGGACGGTTTGAAGGTATGCGAGGAACGAGGTTGGCGAGACGATGATGATCTTATGCTTTGAGGCTGCTCGCTGGATAAGGTTCTCTTCTTCGCCTGCACCCACGGTGTTGACCAGAAGATCGTAATAAATCGCTTCAGACGGAATGAACATGAACGCAAAGTCCATGGTTCCCTCTTCTGGGCGGATGTATTTTGCAGTTTCCTGTATGCGGAGCTTCAGATCGTTCACGAACGCCTTTTCCAGCGCTGCGCGCTCTGCAGGATCGCGAGATTGGATGAACCGGTTGTAGTTCTCAAGAGAGAATTTGGAATCGATCGGTACGATCTTTTCGTTAACAAATACCGCAGCATCGACAATCTCACCGTTCTTGAATCCGTACTGCATCTGGTACATGCCGGGCGGCAGGACGTTGCGCAGCACCGTTTCAAGATAGTATTCGCCGAGCACGCCGCGCTGCTTAGGATTCTTCAGCACGTCAGAGAGCGATTGCAGCTCTTTTGCAAACTCGCCAGTCTGGCGTCCAATCTCTTTAACTGAGGTGATCTCCTCCGTGATCTCGCGAATAAGACGCGAGGACTCGCCGAGCTGCGTGCGCATTGTCTCGTGCACCTGGCGCGAAGACTCTGCCATACGCGAATCAAGCATGCGCTCGAGCGCCTCCATGCGCTGCATGATCATGAGTCCTGAGCCTCCGTCGTCGTGCTTTTTAGCGCGTCCGAAGAAGAACCAGAATGCGAATATCTGCACGACAAACAGAGCGGAGAGTACGAGCGCTAGTTCCATACTCCTATTTTATACCGGAAGTGCTTGGCGCGCCTTCCTGCGAGCCTCTGGCCAGATGAAGATGAGCGCCTTTGCAATCTCTACGGTAGCGAGGTTGATAAGACCGAGACCGACAAACACGAGCAGGTAGATCGGATCAGGCGTTACCGTCTTAACGATCATCTGGATTGGCGGCACGTAGAGCGCTGCTGCCAGAAGCACCACACTACCCAGCATCGATACAAGGAGGAACTTGTTCGAGAGGAAGGAGAGCTTCCAGATCGGCGTACCGAAGCTCTTCATTGAGAACGCCGTGAACATGGTGCTGATGGAGATGCCGATGAACATGAGTGTTTGGACCTCGTTCTCAGGAAGGCCAAGCGAGATGAGGTAGAAGAAGACTCCAAGCAAGAGGCCTGCCGTTATGAGGCCTACAAGGCCAATGAGTGCGATGACTTTCCGGGACAGCACTTTCCTGATATCGGGATCCTTTGGATCGCGCTTCATGACCGACGGATACAGCGGCTCGAACGCAAACGCGAAGTTCATAAGCCCGCCCTCAACCAGGTTTGACCACAATATCTGTGTTGGCAGGAGCGGCAGCGGCAGCCCTAAGATAAGCGCAAACGAGATCAAGACCACTTCACTGAAGTTGGTCGAGAGCATGTACGCAAATATTTTCTTGAAGTTATCGCGTAGCCGCCTACCCTCGCGTATGGCAGCCGTGATCACGGAGAAGCTGTCGCCAAGGAGTACGAGGTCTGCAGCCTCTTTTGCAACGTCTGTCCCTGAGCCAACAGCAACGCCAATTGATGCGGCTTCAAGTGCTGGTGCGTCGTTGACGCCATCGCCAGTCATCGCAACCACTTCGCCCGCACCGGTAAGCACGCGCGCGATACGGAGCTTGTCTGTTGGCGCAACGCGCGCAAAGACGCGGTTCTCTCGCAGAATCGCAAGCAACTCATCGTCAGAAAGGCCTGCAAGTTCGGCGCCGGTATATGCGCGATCACCCATAAATGCGATGCCTGTCTCACGCGCTACCCACAGCGCAGTCTCAGGGTTGTCGCCAGTGAGCATAAGCACCCGGGCGCCAGCTTCCTGCATCTCACGGACAGCATTCTTTGCTTCAGCACGAATCTCGTCAGAGAAGATTATGAATCCGAGCAACTCAAGCCCGTCGAGGAATGCAATTCTTTCGTTATCACTCGTTGGGAATGTTGCTTCTTCTGATGGACGACGGCCCACAGCAAGTACGCGCTTGCCTTCGCGCGTTGATGCAAGGAGTGCCTCCTGGAAATACGCTTCCAGTTCGCTCGTAAGCGGTACCGTGCCGCTTACATTGCAGGCGTGGGTTGCGTGCGCAAGGAGGAGTTCCGGCGCACCGGTTACGTACGCAACTGACTTTGCATTTTCAGTCACCATCATGCCGCCGAAACGCTGTTCTGAAGCGAATGGAATGGTATCGATACGCGGATGATCCCCCCGCAGGTGTCCCTCATTTATGCCAGAGCGCAGCGCGGCAAGCAGAATTGCCTGCTCTACTGGCCTGCCGTGTGCAACGATATGCTCCTCGCCTGGAGACGGGTCATCTACCTCTTCGATATACCCGTCTGAGGCAAGCACCGCGCCGCGCAGCATTGCCTGCGCGAGCTCACCGTCTGAATCTTCACTGGTACCGGTGAGCGTCACGTAGCCAACAGCTTTAATGCTTCCTTTAGTGAGCGTACCGGTCTTATCGGTAAGGATGATGCTGGTAGTACCGAGCGTCTCCGCAGCAAGAAGGTTGCGCACAAGGCCGCCGGCCTTGAGGATGCGCTCCATGCCGAGTGCAAGAACGACGGTAACGGCTGCCGGCAGTCCTTCAGGGACAGAAGACACCGCAAGCGCGATTGCAATGAAAAGAATAT
>DATMJP010000038.1:0-4728 GCA_035553815.1 Minisyncoccota bacterium | reverse complement strand
GGAGGATTCCGGAACCGTTCGTGAAGACCGGAGCTTCAAGGAGCTTCAGAAACGTCCGACTGGCAACAGTCGGGCGTTTTCACGTATAGCCCTAGTCTCAGGTACACTGTACGTAATGGCAACGAGCGAAGCATTTGATGCAGCATATAAGGGCCTGACAAGCGCTCAGAAGCGCGCGGTCGACGCGGTCGAAGGTCCGGTCCTCGTGATCGCAGGTCCAGGCACCGGCAAGACCCATATCCTGACGCTTCGCATTGCCAACATTCTCCTAACGACGCAGGCGAATCCAAGCAACATCCTCGTACTTACCTTTACGGACTCTGCAGCGCGCACCATCCGCCGCCGACTCGGCGGGTTGGTTGGTGAGGCGGTCGCACGCGAGATATTCATCTCTACATTCCATGGATTCTCTGAGCAGATTCTTTCCCAGCATGCGGAATCATTTCCGCGCCTTCTTGGCAGGCGCCTTATGGGCGATGTTGAGAATACGCTCCTGTGGCGCGAGGTCTTTGAGACCGAGCACATAGTGCATCTGCGCACGCCTAAGTCCCCATTCCACTATTTGAAAGATGTTGCGATGCTGCAGAAGGATTTAGTGCGTGAACGGGTCACTACGGCGGCATACCGCGCATGGGCGGGTGAGGAAGCAGAGCGTGTAAAGGCAGATGAGACGCTCCGGTATGTGCGGGATGGCAAGACCTGGGCCAAGGGCGATCTAAAGCCAGAGGGTGCTAAGAAGCTCGAGCGCCTTGAAAAGGCATACGAGGCAGCTGCACTTATAGACGCATATGAAGCATTAAAAGAAAAGCGTCAGGTATATGACTTTGGCGATGTGCTTCGCACTGTGGTCGATACGCTCCAAGAGGATCAAGCGCTTGCTTCAGAGCTTCAGGAGACCTTCCAGTACATACTTGCGGATGAGCACCAGGATGCAAATGCGCTTCAGCACGCGCTCCTTGATGCGCTTGCGTTTGACGAGCATCCGAACCTTTTTGTCGTGGGAGACGAGAAACAGGCAATCTTCCGCTTCCAGGGCGCAGACGCTACACACTTCAAGGAATTCGTAACTCGTTATCCGCGCACCGAAGTTATTGCACTCGGCGAGAACTTCCGCTCATACCAGGACATTTTGGACTGTGCTCACACATTAGTAACCGAACACCTGCCAAGCGCACATGGCGAGCATGTGTCACTTACGGCAACGCGCCAAGGAAGCGCCCGCATTCAACTGCTTGAATCGCCGGATCCGCTTGCTGAGCGCGACCAGGTTGCCGATCTTATTGAGCAGGCGATAGAAGGCGGCACGCTGCCGCATGAGATTGCAGTTATCGCCAGCAGGAACGCAACTGCGGACCTGATGGGAGAGCATTTGCGTGCTCGCGGAATACCAGTACTACGTGCAGGCGACATACAACTCACTGCACGTCCTTTTGTACGCTTAGTGCTTGCACATATGCGCTGCATCGCTAATCCGCTTGATATAAGCGCGGTGCGTGAGTCTTTGCTCGCGCCATGGCTCCAAATCCCGCTCATGGAGCGCGGCCGCTTCTTGCTCGGCAATCGCGACCATGAGCTTATGGAAGCGCTCGCTCGCTCATATCCAGATATTGCGAATACGCTGTACACGCTCCAGGAAGCTGCTCTTCGCCTGCCGCCGCTCGAGCTCTTTTCAAAGCTTCTCATGGAGACTGGCGCACGCGGCTATGCGCTCTCGCATACCGAGCACCTTACTGACGACCTCACACTGCTGCGCCGGCTGTACCAGTACGTGGAGGAATTGGTTGCCAGGGACACGAATGCAAGCTTCAAAGATATTGTTGATTCTCTGGTAAAAGCTGAGGAGCACGGTCTCTCAAGTGTGAAATCATCTATACTGCAGCGCGAAGGCGAGGTGACCGTTATAACGGCGCACAAGGCAAAGGGTATGGAGTTTGAGAAGGTATTTATTGTTGGCCTTACCGCAAACGAATGGGAGAAGGGAGGTCGCGGCGCGCTTATTCCTTCGCCGATCGATGCGAGCCGCTCGTTTGATGATGTGCTGCGCCAGTTCTATGTTGCGATCACGCGTGCAAAAAACGAACTCGTGCTCTCGTACGCGCGCGAGACAGGAGACGGCAAAGAACGCGCACCCTCCCTGCTTATTCCAAAAAACACTGAGCGCATTGAAGTTGCGTTTGAGCAGCTGCCGCTCTTGCATGAGACTACAACTGCATCTGAGATTGTTTGCGCGCTAACACGAACGTATCTGCGCGAGGAAGGTCTGTCGCCATCAGCACTTAAGGAATATCTTGAATCTCCTGCATGTTTCTTTGCCAAGCGCGTGCTCCGACTTAAGGAACCTGAGACGCCTGCAATAACTATCGGCAATGCCGTACATGAGGGTATTGCAGCGTATCTAGAAGCTAAGGATGAAGGCAGTGCCTACGGAGCACTTGCACGGTCGCTGTCACGCTCCTTACTCCCGCGCAATGCTGCCTTTGAGCAGCTGAGTAATGATGCACGCGCACGCGTTGCAGCTTATATCGCACACACAAGCGAGCTCTCAGAAGCCATCGCAATAGAAAAGACCTATACCTTAAAGAAGACTGTTCATAACGAGGAGGTGCTGCTGCGAGGCAAGGTAGACGCCATATTTAGTACTGATGAGGGAGAGTGCATTGTTGACTTCAAGACATCAGGCACGGTGCGCGGCCATGATGAAGAGTATCGCCATCAGCTTGCGTTCTACGACCTGCTCTTACGCGAGCAGGGACATACCCCTGCACGAGCTACAATCGTGCAGGTGACCGTTGAGGGCGTGAAGGAACACAATGTGCCGCTCTCAGACGAGACACGCGCCGCGTTTGAAGAACTCCTCACTACTGTCATTGAAGAACTCCTCTCGGGAGCGTGGCGTGCAGGTGAGCCGTCAGCGTATGACGATCTCATCACGCTCTTTGCCGCGCCGCGCTAGCGTGCGGAATCAATGATATTTTTGAGTGCTGCGTACGGGATCGAACCGTTGATCGGTATCGGCTTCTTGCCTTCAATAAGTACGATGCTGTATGGAGAAGCAATTGCTCCCGCAACGAGTGCGTCTTCAAAGTCTGCAGCGACCTTGTCTGCATGGGTGCCAGCCGCAAGACATGCATTAAATGCATCCTCTGGTATACCAAGCTGCTTCATAAGGGTGCCGTAGTTTGCGGGATCAAAGCGTTCTAGATCAGGCGCGCTTGCCTGCATAAGATCGATGAACTTCCAGAATGCTGATGGGTTGCCAAGTGAGGCGACGCATTCGGACGCTTCTGCGTGCCGTGCCGCGTTTGAATTCTGATTCACGAGCGGGAAGTGGCGAAATACCCAGGCGATCTGTCCGGTTGAGCCGTATTCAACCATCAACTGGCCGAGTGTGCGGTGAAACTCCTTTGCATACTCTGAATCAAGATCAGCGTATTCAACGATGACGATAGGTGCCTGTGGATTGCCAACAATATGTTCATCAGCGCTGATGGGGCGCATAGTCTCTGGGTTGCCGCGAGGAGAACTGAAGACTTGTTCAGAGCGAACGAGGTAAATGGCAACTGCTAGAATGGCGCCTGCAGCAACAATGGCGCCCGGGAGAATCCACGAATTTCGAGTCGTATCCATACAAAAATGATAGCACGCACTAATGTTAGAACGGCAGCGTGTGGGTAAGAGACGCGGATTCAATTTCCTCAGTCCACTGGCTTGTAGCAAGCTTCACCTCGCGTTTCTCTTTGAAGTCCATGTATTTGAGCGATCCATGCTTGAGTGCATAGTCGAAGAGCTCGCGGGTAAGTCGCACGTCCTCAATGCAGTATTCACGAACCTTATCAACGAGACCCTGCTGCCACCACTCGACAGATTTCAATCCGTCACCACCTTTGCCGCGCCCCAGTGTTGCTTGCGCGAGGGACTGGAGGCGCAAACGCCTGCCGAGCACCTTCTGTACTTCAACCATGAGATCAATCGAACGGATCTTGGTAAGATCGCCCGGGTAATAGCGATTCAGGAGCGGGATATCGAACGCATCAGAGTTATAGCCAATAAGTACGTCAGCGCGCTCAAGAATAGGCCACAGCTGCGTGAGCTCCTCTTTGACGTAGGAGGTAAATTCACCGGTTTCTGAGTCATGTATGCCAACAAGAGCAAGCTCAAGCTGCGCCATATCGCTTCGCTGAAACGAAGGGAGTACATTGGCGGTTTCAATATCAAACGTAATCTGACGCATACCTACACCATCACGTACTCAGCAATATCGGCGACTGTTACATCGCTCTCTTCGCCTGTCGCAAGCGCCTTAAGACGGACTCGACCTGATGCAGCTTCTGCCTCACCGTAGGCAACAAAGTAGGGAATCTGGCGACGAGCAGCATCGCGCACCTGATCGCCGAGCGATTTGTCCGTTAGATTCACAAACACACGGATGCCTTCATTACGAAGCGAATCGGCAAAGATGCTAGCTCTAGACCTGTCTTCAGGGGTGGGAGTTCCAAGGTATACCTGGGGGCGCTGCCCTGCGGCCGGGAGAAGTCCGTGTGTTTCAAGGAAATCAGAAAGCGTTACGTCGCCAAATGCAAACCCCACTGCTGGTAGTAGTTCTTTGCCGAAAAGCGCGAGCAAGCGATCGTAGCGGCCTCCGCCCATGAGTGCACGCGGATTCTCCGGGTTTGTATCAAAGACCTCAAACGTCGTGCCTGTGTAGTAATCAAATCCACGGGTGAGAGT
>DATMJP010000037.1:0-3355 GCA_035553815.1 Minisyncoccota bacterium | reverse complement strand
CTCCTCAATCTTGTCTCCACAGGATCAGCAGCAGAAATCCTCCTTCAGTCTGCAACGCACTCGAGCTTTATCGGTGACTACTCGGATGGCGTGCGCATTTACTCAAATAACGGCACGATGCCGGCGTTGACGGTAACCCCGTACGCGTCATCCGCCCAGCCCGGTACGCTCTGGCTCGGTGTACAAACTGTCGGTAACTATACGTCACGACTTGACGTTGGGTACGTAGGAGGAGGTACGGAGTACGGTATCGAGATGCGTCCAGCAAATGACAACACGACTGCCATCGCATTCTTGAATGCCGCCGCATCATCTGTCGGTTCTATTACAACAACCAACGCCGCGACCACCTACAACACCACATCAGACCGTAGACTTAAGGACAACATTACCCTTACCACACGCGGTCTCAATACACTCCGTCAGATAGAGATAAGTGATTACAACTTCAAGAGCGATCCTGGGAACCGCGTTCAGGGTTACATCGCGCAGGACTTGTTTGTGCTGTATCCAGAAGCCGTAACTCCTGGCAGAACTCCTGAGGAAGCATGGTCTGTCGATTACGGACGCATCACGCCGCTCCTTGCGCAGTCGATAAAAGAGCTTGATCTACGTACGCTCTCGCTTGCACCGCTTGAAGAAAATACTGAAGCAAGATCACTTGTGGTATCTGCCGATGCAACCATTGCAGGAATGCTCTCTGTTGATGGCACCAGCACCTTTGTTGGCGAAGTATCTGCAACCGGTATCGTTGCGAGTGGCGCCGTTGAAGCCGCGATGTTCCTTGTCACGACACCTGACGATCTTCCATCTGAAACGCTCACCAATGGAAGCGCAGACCTCTACAAGCTTGCTACCCATAACCTCGCGACAATCCAGGCACTGCGTGATCGTACCGATCTCATGGCAACCATGCTTGAGAATCTCGAGACCCGCGTCGCAGCGATCGAATCAGGACTTGCTTTGGGCGGTATCGGCACTATGGTTGAAGTCTCAACCTCAACCATCAAAGCAGTGTTTGCTGAGCTTGGCGTCGTGCTTGAGAATGGCTACGCCAAGTTCCAGACACTTGCAGCGCTCAAGTTCGTCGCTGCAACTGACACGGACGGCACCTCGTCCGCAGGTGCAGGCGAAATTCCGGCAGGCAACACGGTTGCGATCGTGCAGAATGCATACGTAAAAGACAACAGCAAGATCTTCATCACTTTCACCTCGTCAGTAGATGGCGCGTGGTTCATCACCGAGAAGCGAAACGGCAGCTTCCGCGTCGTGCTCGAAGAGACCCAGAGCCGCGATGTTACTTTCGACTACTTCATCGTCGGCACGGATGGGGAAGCCCCAGAGTCATCGGTCACTATTCCTGCGCTACAGCCAGCGCCGCAGCCAATTGAGATCGATACCTCAACTGGCGGAACTACTACACCTCCTGCGCCAGAACCAGCCCCGGCACCTGAGCCAACCCCTGAGCCAACGCCAGAACCAGCCCCGGCACCAGAACCTGAGCCAGCTCCTGCGCCAGAACCAGCCCCGGCTCCCGCTCCCGCTCCAGCACCCGCTGCGTAGTCTCCAATTGGTTACGAGTGCATTCACAGGCACATCAGTAACCAGAACGGAGTCAGATAGATCTTGACAGGCTGCATTCAGGCAAATTGAACCCATGTATAATTGATTCATGAACGTAGAACCTGCTCCGTCTGTTCAGTTTGAAGAGGAGAGATCTGCATCGGTTAACCCCTCTCGTCCGTCTGTAACATTGAGTGGATGGCTTGTGCGAAATTCCGGCGGCTCAATACAAAATGAGAAACAGGCAGGGTACGTGCTTATCGGATTTGCATTGCTCACGCTCCTTACTGCGGGAGTTATTTTCTTGAGCGGGCAGGGCGAAGAAGCAGAGATTGCGGCACCTCCAGGCAAGGAGATCGTGTATCCTCCCAACGCTCCACCCCGATTAACCCAGTAAGTATGCGTAGAGGCTTCACTCTTATCGAACTCCTCGTGGTGATCGCCATTATCGGCATTCTTTCTTCTGTTGTGTTGGTGAGCCTAAATACCGCACGCGCCAAAGCGCGTGATGCTGTGCGTCGTTCCGATCTCGTACAACTGCAACGAGCACTAGAGCTCTACTACCACGACAATGGAAGCTATCCTGCCGTCTCAAGCTGGTCAGGGTACCAGACCACTGGCTGCGGTATTTCAGGACAACTCTCCGGTGCAAGCGGCTACATCCCAAACATTGCACCGACCTATATACCAGTACTGCCTGTTGATCCGAGCCGGCAATACGGTGGTTGCAGCGGATACTTGTATTACTCAGATGGTGCTAGCTACAAGATCCTCGCACACGCAACTGGACCTGAGAGTTTCCCTAGCGTGGGTCAGAAGTTTTATGATCCGAGCCGCCCAACCTGGGCCTGGATGGTATGTAGCGGAGGTGCAGCTTGTGCATGGTAATACGCTAAGAGTCCTGAACTGCAAACAGTACAGGCTGTGCCCGGATTAAACCTGCTAGCTACGAAGAGCTTGAAAGGTAATGGTAAAATCGAATCATATGACACCCGTACGCATAGCAATCAATGGATTTGGCCGCATCGGCCGCGCTTTTATTCGCCGCTCATGGAATAGAGCAGATATAGAGATCGTGGCCATCAATGATCTCGGTTCGCTTGAAAACCTCGCGTACCTCCTTACGTACGACACGGTGTATGGCCGCGCCCCATTTGATGTTGCAGTACAGGACGGGAACCTTGTGGTGAACGGAAAGACTATTCGTTTTATCTCTGAAAAGGAGCCTACCGCGCTCCCGTGGAAGGATCTTGCTATCGATGTGGTCATCGAATCGACGGGCGTCTTTGATAGCTTTGAAAAGGCAGGCATGCACATCACCGCGGGTGCTAAGCGTGTGGTCATCTCAGCGCCAGCAAAGGGTGAAGGCAAGGGCGCAACCGTGCTTATGGGTCTTAACGAAGAGAAGCTGAAGACGTGCGATGTGTCATCAAACGCATCGTGTACGACCAATGCCTCAAGCCCCGTAATTGCAATTCTTGACGAGTCAATTGGCATTGAGAAAGCTATCCTCAACACCACGCATGCATATACGGCAACACAATCAATTGTCGATTCACCAGTGAAGGGAAGCGACATGCGCCGCGGTCGTGCGGCAGCGCAAAACATCGTGCCGTCTTCAACAGGCGCTGCGATTGCCGTAACGGAAGCGTATCCGGAACTTACTGATCGGTTTGACGGCGTATCGATGCGCGTACCAGTACCGGCTGGCTCCATCGCAGACATCACCTTTATCGCGAAGCGCAACACCACTGCCGAGGAGGTGAATGACATCCTACGCAAAGCAGCCAAG
>DATMJP010000036.1:0-27722 GCA_035553815.1 Minisyncoccota bacterium | reverse complement strand
GCCGTACGCACCAGTCCCTGACGACGAACTTGAATAGAAGCGGACCTGCCCCTGTGAACCAACACCACCAAAGTATGCATTGCCTCGTACCTGCAAAGGCGCCCCAGGGGTAGTAGTGCCAATTCCCACATTGCCACTCGTATCAATCGTCATGCGTGTCGAGCCACTGGTCTCAAATGCAAGCGTGTTGCTGTCGTTCGTGCCAAGGACTGCAGAGGCACCAAATGAGTTGCCTCCCTGCTGGAAGAAGCCTGAGGCGAGCGAGGTGGTGGAAACGGTAAGTGTGCCACTATCGTTTATGAGGCCGTTGCCGAGCAGCGAGGTAAAGGTATTACTGCCGATATTGAAGCCAGCAAGGAAGGTCGCAAGGCCCGTGGTCTCAGTGGTTCCAGCAAACGTTGCAGAATCTGCGCGAACACGGAAGAGGCTCACGTTCGTACCGCCTGGCTTTTCAATACCGACCGTAGGATTGGTGCCTGCGCCAAATATAAAGGTGCTTGCAGGGTAGCTGCCGTTTGCAGTGTTGTAGCGCGCGATAACTGGGTACCAGGAAGCGTCTCCGGAGTCATACTGGCGGAAGATATCGCCTTCTGCCTGCACGCCAAAAGCACCGTTTGCGGTAAGTGCGCCGCTTAGGTTTGAGGCGGTGCCGATACCGACCTGGGTGCCGCTGTCATATATAAGTGAGTTACTGAACGTGCCGCTATTCCATTTAGGCAGATAATCAGCAGTCAGTGAAGAGACCGAAGCGCCGCCAAGCGCTGCAATTGATGCGGTGCCGGTTGCAGTGAGGTTTGCAGTGCTTATATCGCCTGAAACGATAGCGTTTCCTTGTATCGAGAGGCGCTGCGAAGGGGTGGTGGTACCAACGCCAAAGTAGGAGCCGTCATACGTGAGGCCTGTGCCGGAGGTTATTGAAGTGCCGTTGAAGTAGGCAACGCCGTTGGTTGTCTGTGATGCCGCATTGGTACCGCCATTTGCTATTGGAAGCACGTCCTCGATATCTGAAGTGAGCGAAACGAGCGATGTGGCAAAGGCGCCTGCGGTAGCGCGTACGATACCGGTAAGCGAACCTACCGTGAGTGCCGGCGTTGTAAGTGCTCCGTTTGAAGCAATCGTCGTTGAACCAGTCTGTCCAACGGTGAGTACATTTGAGGAGAGGGTTGAGGAGAAGAGGCTTGTTGAGGTTGCTGACGAGATGACGAGTTCTGACGGGAGAGACAGCGTGATTGATCCATCACCATCATCAGTGACGGTAATTTGGTTTGTAGTACCGCCGATCCATGACGCTATATCGGTTGAAGTTGCGTAGCCTGACGCATCAACTGAAAGAAGGCGCGACGGCGTTACGCCTGCAAGGCGGAAGAGACTCGTGATGGTGAGATTCGTCGTTGTTGCGTTGGTCGTCGTAGCGTTGGTGATCGTGGCATCAGTTGCTGTGAGCGTTGCAACAACTGCATTTGTAATTGTCGCGAGCGTTGAAGTGAAGTTTGTGATGGTACCTGTTGTTGCATTGAGGAGCGTTGCAAAGAAGTTAGTTGAGGTTGCATTGGTCGTCGTAGCGTTTGTTGCGATGAGTTCCGCAAAGAGTGATGAGGTGGCGGTAAGCGTGTTAACAGTGAGGCCAGTACCAGTTGCCTCTGCAAACTGAAGCGGACCGGCAAAGGTTGAAGTAGCTGTTGTCGACGTTGCCGTGAAGTACGGAGCTGAGATCGCTCCTGACGAAGAGACTGAAGTGACTGACAGAGCGCCGCCGGTGATAGAACCTGAGACTGTTGCATCACCAACGACTGTTACGCCGCCGGTGATGGTAGTTGTACCTGCGCTTAGGACGCCTCCAATAGTTGCATCACCGGTAATCGAAAGTGAATCGTCTTCTGAATCGATGCGGTTCTTATCCGCAAGGCGCGAGACACGCTCATCGAGTGCTTCAATTGTCTTCTTAATCGGACGAGTGAGCGCATCACCGAACGCTACGAGTGTACGTGTGAATACGTCTTCAGTGATCCCGCGAATGATGGTGCTCTGGTTCGTGACCGCATACGTTACCGGACGAGCCCCTCCAGTTGCAGGCCGTTCTGCTTCTGGCATCGTTGCAACGCCGCCTTCAGTAACTCCCCCCGGATCAAATGGAATCACTGCAAGATCAGCGGTGTTTCTCCAAGGCGCAAAGAATGCCGCTACAACCTTACCTGTAGTATCCAGAGCGCTGTTTATTGCGCCGTACGTAGCGACCGCGACCGAGCGACCGAGCTCGGTAAATGGCGAAGCGGCAAGCTGTACAGCCGCTCCCATGGCCGCTACAGGGGCTGGAACATCAATACTCTCCATCCAGACTGCAGCAGAGCCTGCAGCACCCAGAAGCGAGTCCGTTGCCGCTGTGGCCAAGGTTGTACGCGTATCAGTGACCGTTGCTGCAACGGACGAACCTGCGGTCGCCACTCGTGTTGTTACGCTGCCAGCTGTTTTTAGTACTGCATTTCCAACGGCGAGCTCCGCATTAACGACATGTTCTGCAATGCGTGTAGGCTGCTCTGAAGCGGTAACGATTGCTCGTTCGTAACCCTGTGCAGCAAGCGGTATACCTTCGTACGTAACGCCGCCCACAATTGATCCGGTGTTGTGCGCAACACGCACAACGGTCTCAGCTACACGTGGTGATCCTGATACCCATCCATACACACCTGACACGTACGTCTCAGTAATCTTGTCTGAGAAGTTGTTGAGATTTGCACCAGCTAGATATCCTGATGTCTCGAGTGTTGTTGGCAAGTTCAAACCTGCATCGCGAATCATTCCCCCTACCGCTAGAGTGTCTTCTCCAATTGTTACAAAAATTTCTCCAAGATCTTTTGGTTCCAGCTGTGCAACTGCAGGTCGCGGCATATTAGTTATATATGCAACTGCACTAACCGAGTTCTCATTTGCCTTTGGTTGAGAGACATACAGCGCGATTGAATCTGCAGTGCTGTTCAAGTTAAGAAGTTGATGTGTGTTCGCAAGCGGACGTGCAATTGTTGCAGCAATTTCTCTTTCCGCGTCAGCTTCAAATTTCTCTGTACGAATGCGTGACTCGCGTGACATCACAGCAATTGCCTGTCGCGTCTGATAGGACGCTGATTCAGCATTTGATACTGCGACAGACGCAATCGTATGCACAACACCTGCGTGAGCAGCAAACACACCGGTCGCGATTACAAAAAGAGCAACAAGAGCAGCATATGAATGCTGGCGGAAAGCGTTTTGATAAGTAGAGGCAGTGGCGACAAAGAGCTTCTTGAACTTTGGCTCCTCAGCAGCTGCTGGGGTAGAAGGGATACGTGCGTCTTTGTATTCCTTAACGAGCTGCTCAGACAAAGCCTCAGCACGCTCACGCTTACGCTTTGCCTGCTCCTCAATAAAACCCGTAAGAGAATCTTGATCGACAAGCCAAGTCCTTCCAACTTGCATGCCTTCGATCTTTCCAGCGCGACAGAGACGTGCGAGGTAATCGGAATGATAGCCGGACAGCTCCGATGCTTCTTTTGTTGAGATCAATTTATTTTTGGAAGAAAGAGCCATGTCGGATATCCGAATTAACTAAAGTTTAACTTACTCTTTCGGATAAATTGCTTTTTACTTTGTGGATAATACAAGCGAAAAGATTTTGTTTTCATTCGCTGCTAAAAAATAAATTCAAAATTTGGTTCGCTGCTCGAATACTCTTAGAAAACTTAACTCCCGTGCTTAACTCTCGTTACAGATGACGTCATGGATCTGCTTCGAATAGTTACCAAAGCAAAATATTCCGACTCATAGCGGACAACACCTGCATATCGCAATGACGCTCATCCGAAATAACTAATAAATGCTCATTATTTCGGAACCCTGTCTGTAAAAATTGAATACAACGTCTTTAGTGTAGGAAGAGCTGCTTGTATAGCCAGTGCACTTCAATTAGCCCGTCTGCAGACTCCATGTCATGCCTCATATATCATTCAAAAAATCAGCATCGTCTACGTCTATTGCTAGCTTTAACTTGCTTAGCTGGTGCGAGGTAGCTTCAATTGCGTGCTTAAGCGCGACTGTATTCATTTCTGTATACCTTTATATATAGATATTGCGCTGCGGCACGGGATAAATCTAATACCATAACTAAACGAACAGAGGATCACCTAGGTGATCCTCTGTTCGTTCTCGTCTATCCGAGACGAGATATCCTTATTTAATTACTTATCTATTACGGTCGTTCCATTAATAAATCGGATGACCGAGCTATATACACCCTCACTTCCGATGAGGTGGTCAGCTGCCCCGGAGCCAATTACAGAGATCGCGATAGCTAAACCTGCCACAGAAATTAGAAGAGCCTTCGTTACTAACCCTGTTCGCTGCTTCTTAACCGTTGCTTTCGTCTTCTTTCTTACTACTTCGCTACGTATAATCCCCTCTTCGGCTGCGAATGTAGACATGGGTGCTGTAACCGGGATGTCATACGCCCTACGTATTGGTACGTTTTCCTCGTTAATCTGGCTTGTTGGACCACTTTTGTGTATCTGAACCGGTTGCGTATCTTCCTCGTAGACTGTGTGTGTAGCAACGTTCTCCCCTCTCTCTTGCATTGGAATATCAACTACCTCTGCAGAATCAGGTTCTTCATCGATTGAATCACCAGATTCATGGATGATTTCCTCTTCCTCTACAGGTTCGTTAACTATCTCTTCCTCTGGAGACTCAACCTTCTGTCTTGAGGCAAACCACTCCTTCCATGCGCTCTGCATATCCTTGATATCTTCCGGAGCCTCAACGCCCTCTTTAGAGGCCACAGGATGCGTCTCAAGCGCGTTCACACTGACTCTAGGAGCCAAAGGAGGAACAGATGGAGTCTCTTCAGCCTTATATATAGGCACATTCCATGTATTCGTAAGCTCCTTCTCTTCAACTTGCTCCTTTTCAGAAGCTTGTACATCCTCTGATCCGCCAAACCTATGTGCACGGAGCGACGATTCTAGTACGTACCAGCTCCTTCCCACAAGCGTTGCATTAACCCTACCCTCGCGACAAAGTTGGCCGATGTAATCTTTAGCATAGCCTGTAATTTCGGCAGCGCGCTTTGACGAGATATAGATCTTGTCTCCAATAGTTAGTTCATCCATATAGTAAATAATATGATATCTCGTCTCGAGTTAGTGAGATTATAAACAACTTTTGAGATTATGCCTAAAACAAGAAAGCCCCTCCTTTCGGAGGGGCTTTCAGCACGTTCTGCTAGCTAGAGAGTGCTTCGAGAAGCAGCTCGCGTATCACTGAAGGATTGCCAGCTCCCTTACTTGCCTTCATCGACTGACCCACTAGGAACTGGAGCGCTGACTCCTTGCCGGCCTTGTACTCCTCAACTGGACCTGGATTGCTCTGTACGACCGTCGCCACAACGGCAGCCAATGCTTCTCGGTCATTAACCTGAAGTAATCCGAGTTCCTTAGCAATCTCCTCTGCCTCACCGCCTCGCTCGGCAAGAACAACAAGCGTGTCCTTCGCACCTCTGGAGGAGAGGTCGCCGCGTTCAATCATGTGAATCATCTTTGAGAAGGATTCAGGTGCTATGTTCGCAAACTCAACTCCACCATTCTTTGCATACCAACCGCCTAAGTCGGAAATGATGTAGTTCGCCGCAAGCTTGAGCGATTCCTGTTTACCCTCAAGAAGTACCGCGACACGATCGAAGAATACTCCGCGCTCGATAGTGCCCGTGAGGTATACGGCATCCGCAGCGGTAAGTCCCATAGCTTCGTAGCGCGCACGCTTTTCCCATGGCAACTCTGGGAGTGAAGCCTGTATCGCCGCAACGCTAAAATCTGGGATCTCTGAGATCCGGAGCTTTGGCAGGTCTGGCTCTGGGAAGTAGCGATAGTCGGCACTGCCTTCTTTGACACGCTGATGGAACGAGGTTTGAGAACTTTCATCCCACCCACGGGTCTCCTGAATAACTTTCTCTCCACGTTCAAGGAGTGCTGTCTGTCGCTCGACTTCAAAAGCGATAGCACGCTCGACGGAGCGGAATGAGTTCAAGTTCTTCACCTCGACCTTCGTACCCATCTCGTCAGTCTTGCTTACTGAAATATTTGCCTCGATGCGCATTTCACCTTTCTCAAGATTTGCATGCGATGCTCCGAGCGTCCGAAGAAGAAGCTGGAGCTCTTTTGCGAACTCGGCTGCGGTCTTCGCGTCATGTATCTCCGGCTCGGTCACAAGTTCCATCAGTGGTACTCCAGCACGATTGAAATCTATGAGGCTGACACTCTCATCACCTGTCCCATGTGTTGAGCGGGCCGTGTCTTCCTCAAGATGAACTCGCGTGACCGGAATGCCGACAAGGCTGCCGCCTGAGACGAGCGGATGCTCGTACTGGCTTATCTGGTACCCCTTCGGAATGTCCGGGTAGAAGTATGACTTGCGGTCGAACTCTGTGTAGTCCGCGAGTGTACCGCCAAGTGCGGCACCGACACGAAGTACATGTCGGACCGCTTCCTCATTGATGGTCGGAAGCGTGCCAGGGTGTGCAAGACAGACTGGGCACACATTGGTATTCGGATCCCTCTCCTCAGGATCGTTCGCTGAGGCACAGAACATCTTCGTGCGGGTGGAGAGCTCCGCATGAATTTCAAGGCCGATGGTAGGACGATAGGTCATGTATTACCAAAGTAACCTACTCCCTAAGACCTGGCTAGTGTACTACGCGACTGTCTGAAGATGCTTTGCAAGGGCATCCGAGAAGCTCTTGAGGAGCCCGTCATCGAGAATAGAGACCTCGAGCACCTCCTTCCCTGTCGCCTCCATAAGTGCCTTTTTCTTCATTTGAACCTCTTCTGGAGTCACCGTGTCGGTCTTTGTGAGCACCACGATCTCAGGCTTCTCGGCTAGATGCTGTCCAAACGCATTAAGCTCGGCCCGTATATCCCTATACGCTGAAGCGACGTCTTCTTGCTCTGCCGAGACGAGATGCGCAATGAATTTCGTCCTTTCTATGTGTCGGAGGAACTTAGAACCGAGACCTCGTCCTCCCGAGGCCCCTTCAATAAGCCCTGGAATGTCTGCGAGAAGATATCCATAGAAGTCACCGAGATGTGGATCGAGTGTCGTGAATGGGTATGCACCCACTTTCGACCGAGCTCGCGTAAGCGCGTTTAGGAGTGAGGACTTCCCTGCGTTAGGGAATCCGACAAAACCGACATCTGCAATGATCTTGAGGGTAATCTCGATATCCCCAGACTGACCCTGACGCCCTGGAGTTGTCTCCTGCGGATTCTGGTTAACTGAGCTCTTGAAGTGCGCATTGCCGTAGCCACCTGAGCCGCCCTTATATATGACGCGCTGTTCACCTTCACTCAGAATCTCATAGACCTGCCCCGTAGTTTTCTCGGTTGCAACAGTACCGACGGGAACCTTCAATATAATAGAAGCGCCATCAGCCCCATGCTTATTGTTATTGCCGCCTGACTGACCGTTCTGGGCACGGAAAGATTTCGTGTAGCGATAGGTAGCGAGCGCCGCAAGATCGCGAACGCCTTCAAGTATGATGTCGCCACCTCTACCGCCATCACCTCCAGCAGGTCCAGATTTATCCTTGCCCTTCAGATGAAGCCAGCGAACGACGCCGTCGCCTCCCTTGCCTGCTGCTGCTCGGATTGTTACCTCATCGATAAATGCCATATATAAGAGAATACGTGAGAAGTTGCTTCCTGGGAACCTAGCCGCGAACGATCTCCCAGCCCTCCTCAAAAAGGAGCTCCGCCTTCTTGTACTTCACTGTCTGCGTCTCCTCGCCCTTGCGGATGGTGACCAGATCGTTCCTGCCGTAGGTGTCCCTATTCACAATTGGTGCTGCAACCTCAGATCCGTCTCCGCCCTCAGACGCAGCTACAAGGGAGCGCCGCGTCTTTGCCTCTTCAGCACGAATACGGCTATCATCATGAATGTGAATGCGAGGAAGTGCGTCTATGAATGCTTGGCGTATGCCATCTTCCATCTGACGGAAGCGCGCAATACCTTCTCGACGATACTCGATAAGCGGATCGCGCTGACCATAGGCGCGGAGCGAAACACTGCGGCGCATGTACTCCATGGTCTCAAGCTGTTCGAGCCAGAAGGTGTCGATGATCTGGAGCATTACGCGACGGAGGAGTTCGAGAAATACTTCTGGACCGAGCTCGGCACGCTTCTCCTCAAGTGCCTTCTCGGCCGCTTCGTCTCCCATGATGAGTTCGCGCACCGTTGACTCAAATTCCTCAGGCGTACCCATGAGCGCAGCACGGCGGCGTGCATATATAGAAAGGCGCTGCGTGTTAAGAACGTCGTCATACGCAAGGACCTGCTTACGAGAGTCAAAGTTAAATCCTTCGATACGCTTCTGTGCTGATTCAAGAGAGCGCGTAATCATGGCGCTTGCGATCGGCTCGTCCTCTGGAAGCTTGAAGGATCCCATGACGTTCTTAACCATGTCTGATGCGAATACCCGCATGAGCTTATCTTCAAGCGATACGTAGAAGCGTGTCTCGCCAGGATCACCCTGACGGCCCGCACGGCCGCGCAGCTGGTTATCAATGCGACGCGCTTCATGACGTTCCGTACCGATAACGGCAAGGCCGCCGAGAGCCCGAACTTCCTCCTGCTCTTCTGGATTCACAGGCGCACCGCCAAGCTTAATATCAACGCCGCGACCAGCAAGGTTGGTAGCGACAGTCACGCGACCCTTGCGGCCTGCTTGCGCGATAAGCTCGCCTTCGCGCTCATGGTTCTTTGCGTTTAGTACCTCATGCGGAATACCTGCATCTTTCAGGTACTGGCTGATCACCTCGTTGTCTTCAATAGAGACCGTACCGACAAGCACCGGCTGCCCTTTCTCATGGAGCGCTGCAACCTCGCGCGTAAGCGCAGTGTACTTGCCCCTAACAGTCTGGAAGATGTGATCGTCATGGTCGATGCGGCGAATTGGCCGGTTAGTTGGAACCACGACCACATCAAGACCGTACACCGTATAGAACTCCTCCTCAGAGGAGAGGCCTGTACCGGTCATGCCGGCAAGGCGCTCATACATGCGGAAGAGATTCTGGAAGGTTACGCTCGCATACGTGCGGGTCTCGCGCTGCACCGGTACGCCCTCCTTGGCTTCAATAGCCTGGTGCAGTCCCTCAGACCAGCGCCGGCCCGGCTGCATGCGTCCCGTGAACTCATCGACAATAACAATCTGCTCTCCCTGAACCACGTATTCCTTATCCTTATGAAATAGCGCCTTTGCGCGGACTGCCGTATCGAGGTGATGCGCATACTTCATGCCGCCCTCGGTGTAGAGGTTTTCAATACCAAGTGCAGCTTCTGCACGATTGATACCTGCCTCAGTAACCTGAACTGCGCGCTGCTTCTCATCAACCGTATAGTCTTCTCCTTCTTTAAAGGTCTCGACAATCGAAGCAAAGCGCTCGTAGAAGCCCTCTGTGTCTGCAGCCGGGCCAGAGATAATAAGCGGCGTACGTGCCTCATCGATAAGGATCGAGTCAATCTCGTCGATGATTGCGTAGTGATGCCCGCGCTGCATGATCTGCGATGCGTCATACGCCGTGTTATCGCGAAGGTAATCAAAGCCGATCTCGTTGTTAGTGGCATACGTAATATCAGCAGCATATGCTTCTTTCTTTGTTGCAGGTCGAAGGAAGTCATAGAAGACGCGGAATGAACCAGTCTCGTCGCGGGCCTCGTCCTCCCCACTCTCGACATGGGACGGATCATATATATAGGAGCCGGACGAGGTAATGACACCGACCGAGAAGCCAAGGTAGTCATACACCTGCCCCATCCATGCAGCATCGCGGCGCGCAAGGTAATCGTTGACGGTCACAAGATGCACGCCCTTACCTGCAAGCGCGCGCAAGGTCGCAGGCAATGTTGCAACGAGCGTCTTACCTTCACCGGTCCGCATCTCCGCGATCTTTCCCTTTGCCAAGGCAAGGCCACCGATCAACTGTACGTCGTAGTGGCGCTCAGAGAGCGTACGCCGTGATGCCTCGCGTACGAGTGCAAATACTTCTGCAATGTCAGCATCCTTCTCTGGCATGCCTCCGGTGCGCTCGCGCACTGCGCTAAGTCGTGCCTGGAGCGCTTCGCGAGAAAGGCCCTCGAATTCATCGGAAAGCGAAGCAGCATGCGACACCACAGGAGCCGCCTCCTTGAGAAAGGCAGCTGACTGATTCTTGCTGAAAATGCGCCCTAGGAAGTTGGCCATAGTGTCGCCACTATACCGCGTATAGCTTGTTTATTCTAGGCTTATCTATAAACGAAAAATCGCCTCCCGAGGGAGGCGATTTTTCAGCAAAACTACTTGCGCTTTGCGGTGCGGCGCTTTGCGGCCTTCTTTGCTGGGCGCTTAGCTGCTGCCTTCTTTGCTGGGCGCTTTGCAGTCTTCTTTGCGGCCTTCTTTGCAGGACGCTTTGCTGCTGCCTTCTTTGCTGGGCGCTTTGCGGCCTTCTTTGCAGGACGCTTAGCTGCCTTTTTCTTTGCTGCCATAGATCTTAGGAATGATTGTGACCATGACTAATGTCGACCCATTCGTGCGTAGAAATTTTCTGCAAAGAAACTTTATGCGCTCGAATGTGTACTGCGATTATTATCACGTGCAAAAAATAAAAATTGTGTGAGGAAAAATAAAATTGTGGATAACTAAAAAGTTTTGTTGCAACAAAAATTACACAAACGTTTGCACTTCGCGTTCAATGTCGATGCCTGTTGCATCACGCACGAGCGATGCAACGTGCGTTGCAAGTGCTTCGACGTCATGCGCACTCGCACCCTCGTTGGTCACAAGCACGAGCGGCTGTCTCTCGAATAGAGAGACAGGACCCATTGCAAAGTTGCGCAGCGCAAGGACGTGATCAAGAATCCAAGCGAGTGGAACCTTTGTACCTCCTGCTACCTCGTAGCGAGGGATTGCAGGATAGCGCGCTTCAAGCTGCGCGAATGCATCCTGCGAAAGAATGGGGTTCTTAAAGAAAGAGCCAGCTGTGCCGTACTGAGTAAGATCCGGGAACTTCCTGCTGCGCACTTCGCGCACGACGCGTGCGATATCTGCAGGCGTCTCAAGCGACGCCCCGTCTGCCTTGCGCGCTTCCAGATCCGGATAGTGCGTACGGGGCGTACCGTTAGCAAGGAGCGTAAAGGTTACCTTCGTAATGATGAGATGCCGCTCCTGCTTAAAGCGGCTGTCGCGGTAGCCAAATCGACACTCCTCATTCCTATATATATGTATAGCGTCTTGCTCCGGGTCGTACACCTCTACCGCGCTTAACGTATCGGCAACCTCAGCGCCATAGGCTCCAATGTTCTGTACCGGTGCCGCACCAACAGTTCCCGGTATGCCAGCAAGATTCTCAAGGCCCCAGAGCCCGCGCGCAGCAGCAACGTCAACAAGCACATCCCAGGTTATGCCTGCGCCTATAGTCGCAGTAACCGTATCGCCCGATGCCTCAAACGCAATCCCTGGAATGCGTATGTGAAGCACTACCCCGTCATATCCGGACTCGAGCGCAAGCACGTTGCTTCCCTGTCCAAGCGGTCGAAACGGCAACCCACAAGCGCGTGCGAACGCAACTCCCTCACGAATGTCTTCAATGCTTGCGCACTCAATAACGTAGCGGGCGGTGCCGCCAACCTTCAGCGTTGTCAGAGCCCGTAGTGAGACCGATTCGCGTACATCCATTAGCGCGTGCCGATACTAGTGAGTATCGCCATGATCTGTGTCGCTTGCTCAGGGAAGAGCGTAAGCATCTTCTGCAGAAGCGTACGCGCCTCTGCAAGCCGCCCTGCCTCTATGTACGCGTTTGCAAGCTGGAGGTACGCAGTAGGGTCGCCGCTCTCGTTGGCTCTCGTTATAAGCGCTGGGATAACCTTCGCAAAGTCGCGCACCTCGTAGTACGCAAGTACGACGATGCTATTGGTAACGGTCGTCGTTCCAAAGTGCTGAAGCAAGATCGCTTCTGCTTCTTTTGCCCTTTTGGTCACAATAAGACCTGCGGCGTTATACGCTGCCAGTTCCTCAAACTGGGGACTGAGCTCGTATGCACGCCTGAACGCGTCGCTTGCACGCGCGTAGTCTTGCAGCTGCCAGTAGAGGACGCCTTCTTCAATAATGAGGCTCTGCTTCCTGGGTGAGAGCGACTCTGCTATAGCGAGTTCGCGTAGTGCATTCTCAAAATCGCCGCGGGTGCGAAATGCGTACATATACTCAAGGCGCAGACGAGCATCCATTGGTGCCCGCTCCACCTCCTTACCCATCTCTTCAAGCGCACGGAGTGTTATCTCATTGCGCAGTTCTGCAGGGACATTCGCCTGCCCCGCAATGCTTGCTGCCTTCGTTACGAAATGCTCTCGTATCTCCTGGGTTGCAAAAGATCCCCGTGAGAGCGCGTTATCGAATGCAGTTAAGTTGGTACGTGCATCAGGCCATCCGGCAAGCGCATAGATAAGATCGTTTGCGGCACGCATTGAAGGAACGTTCACGTTCCATACAAGCAGTACTGCCACTGCTATGCCAATAGGTGCAGCGGTCGTCTGAAAGGTACTCTTGTGCATGACCGGCAACGCCTCTACTTCTTTCCACGGGCGTGAGGACGCGTTATGTGCCATCGCAAGTATCATTGCTACCGGTACATACGCAAAGAGGTTATCGAACACGAAGAGGCCCTGGAAGGCATACGCGCCAAGTACCGCGATAAAGAAGACACGCTCGCGCTTATCGCCATGCCTATACAGCGCGTAGACGCCGCTTCCAAGAAGCGCTAGAAACAGCAAGAATGCAGGAATGCCGCCGGCGATAAGCCAGTCGATGAACATGTTGTGCGCACGGTCGAACCAGGGCTCCTGAGCGTACAGCGACGGCTCGTAGTGCTTTGCGAATACATAATTGAAACCTTCCTGCCCCCACCCTAAGATAGGACGCTCTGCTGCGCCCTTGAATGCCATGTCCCAGAGCGTCATGCGGGTTGCGCCATCTGCAAGTGAGATTGAAGTGAGGCGTGCAAGCGTCGGTTCAGACTGCACCCATGCAGCGTCGCGCAGCAGGAAGAACGTGCCTGCAACAAGAGCGAGACCGATGAGCACGCCTACGCCTATGCGGCGCGCTTTGCCTGAAGAGCCGAGTATCCAGAGCGTTGCCCCTACGCCAAGCGCAACCCCCGCACCAAGCAGGGCGCCGCGCGTTGCTGTAAGGAAAAGCATCCATGTCTGAAGTGCTGCAAGCGCAAAGAGCGCATAGCGCAGGAACTTCGTTCTGGTGTTAACGCCAAGCCAGAGCGACACTGTGGTCACAAAGAGGAGGTAGACCGCAAGATAGATTGCATTGCCAAACGTCGCATCGAGGCGCACGCCTCCCTGGTTAATCTCCCGCAAACCGGTGATTTGCAGCAATGCGTACCCCAGCACAAACACCGACGCACCAACGAACGTAAGCCACCATCTGCGCCAGAGCCGCTCTGCTGAAAGCACCGATCCTGCAACCAAGAAGAGCGCGAACACATGTACGAGCGTGATCCAACCATCCATGCGTTCGAAGTTGCTCCAGAATGCCTTGTGCGGATTAACTGCAAAGAAGTTGGCGATGAGCATCCAGCCAACGAGTAGTCCATATATAAGGAGCGTCCACGAGAAGCGCGGACGGTACTTAGTATCGACCAATGCAAGCAAGATCCACCCTACGAACGCTATCTCAACGAGAATGCGGAATGCGAAGTGCTTGCCCGTAATGAACGGGAAGAAGAAGTCGTATTCTACGTAGAGCGGAATAAAGGGAATGGCGAACAGAGCGCCGAGCACCGCCCATCTGATTACGTGCTTCATATAGGAGAAAGTATAATACGAGCCCTCCAAATGAGGTAACCAGGCCTTTCCTTCCTCAGTTATAGCCCCTGCAATGGTAGGATTTCCGTATACTATGAACCGCCTTTCAGGAGCGATCATTTCCTTCCTTAAATGGAGTGAGCGCTACACCCGCACTGATATGCTCTACCTCGCCTCAAGCGCGTTCTGGGGCAATTTAGGCACCATAAGCGTCACGCTTTTCTCTCTTGCGCTCTATCTCGTGTTCGCAAACGTTCTTAGCAAGGAGACATTCGGCACATACCAGTACCTGCTCTCTCTGGGAGCCCTGCTCGGCGCGTTCACTATAACCGGCATGAACGCAGCGGTTTCGCGTGCTGTTGCTCGAGGATTCGATGGCTCGCTCAGGGAAGCGATTCGCTTCCAGCTCGCATGGCTCTGGATACCCATTGCCGCAGCACTGCTTGGTAGTGCGTACTATGCACTACAGGGCAATATTCCTCTTGCGCTTGGTCTTGCGCTTGTCGGCATTGGCACGCCGCTTATAAATACGTTTAACACCTATAGCGCATTCCTCGTCGGCAAGCAGGACTTCAAGCGCGTCTTTTTGTATAACTTCGCCATCAACGTACCGTTCTATGTGGTTCTTATCACCAGTGCGTTTTTAACTGAGAATCCAATTCTCCTTATCGGCATCAATGTCGGCATACAGGTGCTCGGCTACTTCGTCGCGTATCGCGCGACGCTGCGTACGTACACACCAAGCACAGCTACTGAGCTTGGTACGCGCACGTACGGCACGCACCTAAGCGTCATGGGGGTGCCAAGTACGATAGCGCTCCACCTTGATGCAGTGCTTGCCTTTCACTTTCTCGGTCCTGTCGGTGTTGCGCTCTTTGCGTTTGCAACGGCAATACCAGAGCGCATAGGTGGCCTCTTTAAATTCTTGCCGAGTGCGGCACTGCCGCGATTCGCGCATCGCTCTCCAGAAGAAGTGCGCGGTACGATCGTACGGCGCCTTTTCCTTCTGCTGCCTATCCTTCTCATTGCAGCAGCGCTGTATGCCCTTGTTGCGCCCTTTCTATTTGCCCTGCTCTTCCCTGCGTACCTTGATGCCATCCCGTACTCGCAGTGGTACAGCCTGATTCTGATAACGGTGCTAACGCAGATACTCGTTGCTGCGCTCTCGGCGCACCAGCGCGTGCGCCAGCTCTACGCCTTTAATATTGCAAGTCCGGTCTTCCAGGTTGTGCTGCAGCTTATAGGCGTTGTGCTCTACGGACTCTGGGGCCTTGTTGCAGGCCGGCTTCTCGGTGCACTCTTGTCGTTCTTCTTGGCGTTGCTGCTTGTACTCAACCGACCTAAGGGCGACGTGCGCTGAAGACGAAGGAGTGCGCAAATGCGTATGGGAAAAGCTTTGAGAGAAGAGAAAATTTCTTTGACACGATATCGATTACCTCGACATCGACAAAACCGGCATCCTCAATCATGCGCTTGAAGTCTGGACCCCAGAAGTGGTTTATGTGCGTTGGATCCTGCAACGCAGTTCCCTTCTTGCGCGCGAGCATGAGGCGCGCTCGGCTTTGAAGCGAGAACGCATGCGGAATAGAGCCGAGAAGCAAGCCGCCGGGCGCAAGCACATCAAAGATCTTCTTTAAGACCTGCTCTGGGTAGTAGAGGTGCTCGATGATCTCGCACGCAACTACTGCATCAAAGGGACCGGTGACTGGCCACTGTCCGT
The DNA here is from genome assembly GCA_035553815.1 of Minisyncoccota bacterium. GTDB lineage: Bacteria > Patescibacteriota > Minisyncoccia > Phycocordibacterales > Phycocordibacteraceae > C7867-001. Next base: position 12,142 of record DATMJP010000036.1, on the reverse strand, counting down.
TAAGGTCTGCGTGGATTGTGGTTATGCCGTATGCGTTCTTTGCCCGTTCGAGCGCTTCAGAGTCAATATCAATACCAGTAACTTCATTCCCTTCGCTATAGAAACCGGTGAGTGCCCCATCGCGGCATCCAATATCAAGCACGCGCTTGCCGGTTCCCATGCGGCTCTTCAAGAATGAGCCGCGCACGTCACCGTTTACAAGAAAGAATTCCCCGCGACGGGAGGTGTGGTGCTCACGATAGATGCGTTCAAGTGATTCATTCATAGATAGTGGCAATCATATACTACCGCCGCGCTGCCGCGTAGTAGCCGAGCGGCATATGCTCGGCATCCATGCTGTTTTCTGGACGGATACGCTGAAACGCCTTATCGAGAGCTACGGCAAGGTTCAGTATAGGGAAACTAAGCCAGCGCCAGCGCAGCAGCCCGAGTGCCGTATGGTACATCACGCTGAACCCGCCGGTACCAAGCGCTCGTATCTCGGCATGCGCAAACCCGCTATCGTTCAGGAGGCGTGTGAGCGCGCTTTTTGTGTAACGGAAGTAATCATTCGGCGAGCCGTGCACGTTGAACATAAAGGGCACGGCTATATGAAGCGTACCGCCCGGGCGAAGAACGCGATACGCTTCGCGCAGCGCCATTCGATGATCATAGAGATGCTCCAGTACATTAATGAAAAGTACGGCGTCATACGACTCGTCCGCAATCGGCCAAGCTTTCTCAGCGTCAAAGATGAGATCTGCGCCGTACGCCGCATCTATATTCGCGGTCGTAATGGTATGCGTGCCCTGCATGAGTTCATGGTATCCAGATTTTGTAGACCCGCCGACATCCAGTATCTCGCCATCTATAACGAGCGTACTGAGGACCCTATATTCTTCTCTGCGCAGCAATGACTTCATGGTTTGGTTATTCTAGCGTCATCTCGCGTGCAAGCGTATCGCCAAGACGAGTGAGACTATGGAGCTGAGCACGCTCGCAAAGCACCTCATGTGCACCATCTGTACCAAGCAGTGCTTCGATCCGATCGGCGAGAACTGCTGGCTCAGAAGAAGCGAGCGCGTACGTGTCCCCCATCAACTCGCGCCAGTCATCACTGCGAGCAAGGACGAGAGCGCCCGCCGCCGCCGCTTCAAAGAGCATCTTGTCGAACATGCCCGATTCGGCAAGGTTCACATAAAGCGCGTGCGTACCGAAAATCTCCGGCGCGCTATGATGCGGCACGCCTGGGAAGAAGCGAACGGCACTCAAGCCTAGCTCCTTAGCGCGCGCAATCACCTGCGCGCGGTATGGCTCGTCTTCTGGAGCTGCGCTTCCATAGAATGAAGCTGAGAATGCGCTGTTTCTCATCGCGAGGAGTCCAAGCGCCTCAACGAGAATATCCGGATGCTTTGAGGGAGAAAACCTGCCAAAGAAGAGAATTGAGCGAGGAATGCGCACGCTCGAGCTTTTCTGAAAGAGTGCAAGATCAACGCCGACAGGCATGCGGACACTCCTGGGGAAGGATGCAGTGTACGAGTGCCTGGACGTATAGAAGACCTTGTCTGAGAGGAATCCTGCAAAGCGTGTCTTCAATGATCCTGCGTAATGGTTGCGCCAAAGATACACGCGCTTCCCTAGAAGTTTCCAGAGCATGCCTCCAACAAGGACGTACTCTTCATTCATGTGTATGAACACTGCGTCATAGTCTTTGCGCATGCGCCACGCATGCTGAAGAAATGTCACCGCATAACTAACCTTTGAACGAATCCCCTTCTCTTTTCCAAGCGAGTGGACCGTAACATTCTCTGGAAGCGCATGGCGTCCTTCGTACAGGCAAATTACCTGCACCGTATCAAAGCGCCCTGCAAGCTCCTCAATCCAGCGAAGAAAGAAGCTCAGTGTCAGTGATTCAGCATCGACCGCCTGCGTAACGATAAGGAGCCTCATACCAAACGTGCTTTCTCCACCGTATCCCGTAGGTCGTCCGCGATCATCTGCGGCTGGTTTGCATAGACGAGCAGGTGCTCTCTGACTGCTTGCTCGGCGGCCTGAGCAAGCGTAATGCGTAAACGGTTGTCTTCAATAAGTGCGCGTATGTGCTGCACGATTCCCTGTATATCGCCAGGCTCACTCACGAGCGCGTGCGTTCCTGGAAGTAATACATCGCCTACGATGCCCACATTCGTAGTTATGATCGGCAGGTCATTACGCGCCGCTTCAACAAGCGCCAGGCCATAGCCCTCGTATGCGCTCGTTTGTATGTACGCATGCGCAGCTCCCATAAGATCTGGCACGTCTGCGCGCGTACCAAGAAAGCGTACATAGTTTTCAATGCCGTGCGTGCGCGCAAGAGCACGGAGCGCGCCGCGTTCTCTGCCTTCTCCAGCAAGCACAAGGCCGACCGTTGGATACAATTTGCGGACCTCAGCGACCGCATGGATAAGATCATGCAAACGCTTCTCAGGCTCAAGACGGGCTGCGGCAAGCAAAGTGAACGGGAATGGCGCTTCAAGCGCAGTTGATTCCTTCTGCACATCCGGCATCGCAATAGGAATTATGACCGGTGAGACAATCGAGTTCTTGTAGCGCGCGCGAAGCGAGCGCTCAATGCGTGGCGCAACAACGCGTATGCCATCGGCCTTTGGAAGGACGCGGTCTGCCATCATAAGCCGGATGCGATTGAGGAGTGCAACTGACGATGAGCCGCGCGTAAACCACGGAGAGAAGAGATCGGTGTGAATCTGCACGTGGAGTTTTGCTTTCGTACCCTTGCACGCTTTCATGCCGACCCAGCCGTACTCAAAGGGATCCTGTGTGGAGACAATGTCTATATCGTACTTCTTGATTATTGCGTGCGCATGCTTTGCGAGCTTGAACGGAATGAGCGGCTTTGCGACGCACACTTCATGGATCGTTATGGCGCCATCAGTGGTGGTGCGCGCTCTTTTAGCACGCAGAAGTACGTGCATCTCTCCTATCGCTTCAGCGTACGCCTGCATACGCATGCGCGTTGCGCTCGTTACGTCAGGGATTGAGGAATCGGTTGAGATAAAGAGGGCTTTCATACGAGTTCTTTGAGTACGCGCGCAGTGTGTGTAAGCATTGTAGGTTTTTCAAAACGCTCGTCCATAGGAGCGCTCCTGAGCTTCTTCGCAAGCGCTTTGTCGGTCAGTATGCGTCTGCACGCTTCAACCAGTGCTTTCGTGTCATTGACGGGTATAAGGAGGCCGTTCACCTCGTCCTCGATCAACTCCCCATTTCCTCCCGCGCGCGTTGCTACGATAGGCACCTCAAGCGAGAGCGCTTCGATAAGCAAGTGCGAGAGGCCTTCGTAAGTTGAATTTAGAACGAATATGTCTGCGCTCTTCATAAGTGCGAGCGCGTCAGCATGCTCTAGCGCTCCAGGAAATGCATAGTTCTCCTTAAGGCGCGCCTTGGCGTACCGTTCGAGCTGCTGCCGGTCTGGACCGTCTCCGGCAATAATGAGCGAGGCGTCCGGCATGTCTTTACGCAATACTTCAACCGCATCAATAAGTCCTGACATGCCTTTCCATGGCACGAGCCGGCCAACTGAAACAATCCATGGCCGCGTCATTTGATCTGAAGCTTCTGCAAACGGCTCAACCGCCTCCCGCTCAAGCGCGTTATAGATCACATGCACCGATTCCTCTGGTACGCCCCAGAATGTAACTATGCGCTTCAGGTACGCGCTCGGCACAATGACACCGCGCGCACTTTTCGTAACCCACGTTTGGATGTACTTGAATACCAGTACGGGAAATGGAAGATCGCGCTCATAGAGGAAATCATCGAGGTTCTTTTTCATGCCGAACCGCTGTCGCCCTTGTTCCCAGGCATAGTCCCCCACCACCTTAACCACAAACGGCACCCGCCTGAGGAAAGCTGCAATGCGTGTTGGAAAGCCGGTTGAGACCGGATCAAGCGCAAGCACGAGGTCTGCATCCTTAAGCGCGCTAAACATGTTCCAGAAATAGGCGACTGTCCGCACACCGGGCGGCAGGCTTCGCACCTCGCTAAACTTCACCACGGACACCGCTATATCGTATTCAGGAAGGGATTCCTCAAGAATGCGTGCATATGTGGCAGGACCGCCTATTTCAGGCGGATACAAGGGTGCAGCGATAACTAACCGCATAGTCTTCATATGATACCAGGCCGCACCAGGGCACGTTTTTGTGCTAGATTTCAGCTATGAGAATCGTGCTTGCAACACCCCTCTACCCACCAGATACTGCGCCTCAAGCGCGTTATGTAAAGGAGCTCGCTGAGCGCCTTCGCAAGGAACACGAGGTAACGATCGTAGCGTATGCGCACATTCCTGAAGCTGTCTCTGGCGTGCGTATTGTTGCCGTTGATAAGATAAAGCCCATTCCGATACGCCTAACGCTATACACGCTCGCGCTATACCGCGCACTGCGGAGTGCTGACCTCGTGTACGCAGTCAACGGACCTTCAGTAGAGCTTCCGCTCTTCCTGCTTTCGTTCATGAGAATGTCGCTTGTGTTTGGCGTGGTCGATTCTTCAGCACATGAGCGCATGAAAGAGAATTTCTTTACGCGCCTGGTTCACAGAACCGTGCGCAGGCATGCACATGCAGTGGTAACGGCAATGCCGCCTGAACGCCCTGAGATACTGCCCTTTGCCGCGCCGCCGGACACGACTGCGTACGAGCAGGCGTGGAAAACACACCTTGCGGATACTTTTACATATGGAACATAACGCACAGGAGTCCTGGGAGTTGTACCGCAAGCAGGAGCTTGCCCTACTTGAGCCCATACTCGAGTCGCTTCGTATAACGCTCGACGCTGAGCAACCGCACATTGGTGGCGAGCGCTACCTTATGCACGCGGTTACGACGGTAAGCGGTAAGAAGCTCATCTTGCTCGGGCGCATGCAGGATTCAGACAAACGCGTTGTAATAAAGGCAACGCGCGATGCGGCGGGCAAGCGGGAAATCATCCATGAACGCGAGTGTCGCGCATTTCTTAAGCAGATACGGTTTGCGTACGATACCTTCTTCGCACCTGAAGAGCTGCTCTTTACTGAAAGTGGCGGCTTCTGTATCTCGGTACAGGCATATATAGAGCAGCCCTCAACCTTTCTTGCGCGCCCTACGCCTATGCAGTTTGCGCTTGCGCTCAAAGCGTTTAAGGCGCAGGAAGGTGCTCACGCCACTACCTACGAGCACCTGCGCCAGATCAGAACGATCTTTGGAAGCATGAACGCGCGCGCATACCTGGCGTCGTTTGACCGCTTCTCTGAGTGCGTGCGCGGACACGAGGCAAATGCACACCTTGCCCCACTCCTTGCACAGGCGCGCACATTCCTTACCCGCAATGAGCGCGTTATTGAACAGTACGCTGGATTCCTTACCCATACCGACTTCGTGCCGCACAACTTCCGTGTCGTAGGAGAGACTATGTATCTGCTCGATCACTCCTCTATCCGCTTTGGCAACAAGTACGAAGGATGGGCGCGCTTTATAAACTTTATGACGCTTTACAATCGTGAGCTTGAACAGGCGCTCCTCACCTACGTACGCGATAACCGAACTCCTGAGGAGTACGAGGCGCTCACTGCCATGCGTGTGTACCGCCTCGGCGAGATTCTCTGCTACTACACCAAAACCCTCCCTAAGAGCCAGGGAGCGCTGCGCACATTGAACGAAGCCAGGATTTCGTTCTGGTCATCACTCCTTGAGTCACTCCTTACGGGCACGGACTTCCCTGACGCAGCCGTGGAAGAATATAGAAGATTGCGTGATTCCCTGCGCAGCAGTGAAGAAAAGAAGCGTCAGCAAGAGCTACACTAGTGCGCGCATGCGCGCGACGAGCACTCTGTACTCTTCGATAAGCGGATCGCTCCAGGTCTCTTCAAGCATCGCGAGCATTGCTTCCTCAAACCAGAGCTTCTGCTCTTTGCTTGCATTAAACTTCTCCCAGAGCGCGCTTCCCAGCTCCTCATGCGCACGTATGAGACTCTCGGCATTATGGATCTTATCTGCGGTTGCTACCGCCTTTGCGCCATCTGGTCCGAGGCGTACTGACTCAATATAGGCACGCTTCTTCTCTTCCCAGGAGAGCGAATCATCATTCGTAACGGCGCGCACAATTGCATGCACCGCCTCGCCAAGCTCCTGGACGAGCGCCTCTTCAGTGAATTCGGTATCCTCAAGCACATCATGCACAAGCGCAGCCGCAACGACCGTGTCTTCAAATCCCCGCACCGCGAGCGCATGAGCAACCATCACCGGATGCACGATGTACGGAATGTTCCCTTCCTTACGAACCTGTCCTGCATGTGCAGTAACAGCAATACGAAGCGCTTTTTCAATTAGAGTGATTTCCATAGCGTAATAATACTCGATAAGCGAAGGCGCGACCTGGAGAGGCCGCGCCTTGCGGGGGTTTCAGAGCATGCGCTCCTTTTGAAGCTTCTTGATGTGCTCGTCGAGTTCCGGCGAAGCATGCCAGTCGAGCGCGTCGCCGCCGCTCGTCACCGTAAGCAGTACGGCGTCAGGCGAAAGCAGCAGGCTGTGCGGGCAGCGGGGCTCCACGGTAAACCGCGTCCCTACGCCGTGCTTCACAGGCTGCATATATGCACCGATTTCAGTGCAAAACGCGAGCACCACGTACCCGCGCAGGACCATGTACTGCTCCCGCGCGTGCTCATGGTAGTGCGCGGGTTGCCAGCCGCCCTTGGTACCCGGTACGAACTCCGTAAGCGAGACGGCAACGTCTCCAGAGCGGATGCTGCTGATGATTTCGCCGTTATGCCTCAGCGTGGATCCAATCGTGAACCCAAGCGCTTCAGCGTCCTCAAGCGTCAACTGGGTCATTGGACCCTCCCTTAGACAAAGACCTTTGGCATTAAGCCGCTAGGCACTATGCCCTGATACTCAAAACTATGCAACGTGGCTAAAGACTGGCGTGAACACTTTCTCCTGCATGGTTTTGGCTACCCGATCCCAGTCATAGTTCTCTTCAACGAGAGTACGGGCCTGGCTAGTCACGCGCTTAACCGTATCAGGATTACTTAGAATCTCATTCACACGGGCAGCAATCTGCGCCGGTTTACCAACACCCACTACCCATGCAGTTTGCATTCCGCTTGATTCATCAAACACGAATTCAGCAAGACCTCCTGCCCGCGTGGTGACCACGGGAAGCCGGGATGCCATTGCGGATAAGAACGCATTACCAAGACCTTCAGACCGCGAGGGTCCAACAAAAATATCTGCGGCACGCCTATAGCGCGTGACTTCGCTGCGATCGACTGGACCGGTGAAGATAACACGGTCGAGGACGCCGCATTCTCGCGCAAGGTCACGGAGCATTCCCTCTTCTGGTCCCCCGCCGACCAGCACGAGCTTTACATGAGCCGGCAGCAATGGAAGCGCACGGATCGTATCATCGTTCGCTTTCTGATGGACAAGGCGCGCAGTATTAATAAGGAATATGTCATCCTCTCCCTTGCCAAGCTGCTTTGCGGTGGCACGTATTTCTTCTGCAGGTACCGATTCGTGAAGATCTTTCGGATTCGCACCGTTGTGAACCAGCACCACTTCACCCCGGTAGCCGCGCCGCGCCGGCCATGCTGCCAGATGCTTTGAGATTGCCTGCACGCAGGCAGCGGTCCTAAAGCCGTGATCAAGGAGAAACGCAATCGGTCGAATGAATGGGCGTTCGAAAACCTTTTCATACGGGTCCCCATCCTGAAGCGTGAGAATATGCGGCACGCGGACGCCAAGCACTCGCGCAAGCACAACGGGAAATAGCATGTAGGTCATCATGGCCCATAGCGCATCAAAGCGAAGCTTCCGGTGAAGCGTACGCGCCTTGAGCGCTGCAAGCGGGATGAACAGCACTTTGGAGAGAAACGCGCCGCCAATACCAACGCGGTATACCCAGACATTCCCTATTCGTTCCTTGCGTGGCGCCGTCGCATCAAAAAGAAGTGTTACGAGATGGAATTCAATTGCTTCTGGACTAATACGATCCGTTATTTCTTTAATCGCTGCCTCTGCACCAGAGACATGGCTTGGATAGTACGCAAGGGAGAATATAAGAACGCGCTTCATACGCTTTGTTTCGCTTCCTCGATATAGTCCTTGAGGAAGTGTTCCTGGTGCCAGCCGAGGGCTTCAATCTTCTCTGTGCTTATGGCGCCCGTTGAGCGCGTTGACTTTGTCTGCGGCAACATTTCCACTTCGCCACCAAACATCGCTGCAACCTCAAGAAGCGAATACACATCACTTGCAGAAATACCGTATTCGTCAGAGGCTCCAGATTCTGCGATCTTCACGAGTGCATCGACGGTATCAAGTACGTGCGTGAATGCCCGTGTCTGCGTGCCGGGTGCGCGGACGGTAAGCGGTTTTCCTGCACGCGCCTGTTCGCGGAATGTCTCAATGACCGTTCCGTAGTTATCAACGCCTGCGCGCTCGCCAGGTCCGTACACGTTATAGAAGTACGCAATTGCATAGGAGAGGCCGTACCATTTTCCGTAGTTAGCAACGAGCTCGCTGTTAGCTGCCTTGGCCCAGGTATAGGGTGAAAGATCACGTCCCTCAACACCGTCCTCGCGCACGCCTGCAAACTTGGTTGACGAACCGGCATAGACGAGACGGCTGCCGCGCGCGCGCCAGAACTCAAGCACCGCCTGGGTACCGCTCGTGTTCAGATCCCATACGAGCTCCGGCTCTTCAAGACTCTTGGCAACCCGGCTGTACTCGCCCAGGTGAAAGATGACGTCCGGCGGCTCAGGCACGAGGCGCGCGATGTCCTTGGTATGTCCTTCCCGATATTCGACTCCTGGAAGATGGTTCTCCTTGTTTCCAGAGAAGTAGTTATCAAGGGATATAACGCGATACCCCTCCAGAAGGAGACGTGCGCACAAATGCGTGCCGATAAAGCCGGCTCCACCGGTTACGAGCGCGGTTTTCATGAATCTAGCGTACGACGAATGATGCCCCACATGCAAGCAAGGAGCCAAAGAGGCACATAAGCCACGAAGGGCGCGCAGCAGGCTGCGGCGCATATGCCGCCCCCGCCGCGACCACACTCGGCGGCGCGGCGGGGGCTTCTATACCCTCTTCATATGGCTGTGCTGCTACTGGTAAGGGTCGAACGACCTCCTGTATAGCTTCTATACCAAGCGACAAAGGCAAAGGTTGCACAGGCGTGCTTACCGCTGCTACTTTGCCGCTTGGAAATTGGAGCGTGTATGCCGTTGAGGTGCCAAGCCCAGTCACTATGCTTGGAAATACAACTGACGATTGCGGCGAGAGCGCCGTATCGTCTGGAAATGCAAAGGTGGTGGTGCCGTTAGTAAGCTTCCAGTCGGAGAGATCAAGCAGTGTCGTTGCGGTGTTTGTAATAGCAACACCCTCCTCATGCGGCGTAAGGGAGACCGCAGCTTTCAGAACGAGCACTCGGAGCGTCTCGAGCGCATGCGCATCCTCGTACTCTGCACGGACCACCACCAAGTATTCTCCGGACGCATGATACTGGTGCCTCACGGAATTGCCGAGCTCGCGCGTACCGTCGCCAAAACTCCAGGTTATGCGTGCATCCTTTACGATCCCTTTGTCCGTATACGCAACTGCGCGGTACGGCGTGGTGACATCCTCAAGCACGATACGCGCAACTCCAGGGTCGACAAACAATACGCGGGCAGGACTCTTTGGTTTTATTGTAGGCGCACTACTCCCGCCCACGGTTGCCGTTGGCGTGGTGGTTGCGCTCTCTTCAGTCTCAGGCGTTGTCGTAGCAGTCTCCCCTCCTTCTGCAGCTGAAGCATTCATTGCCTTTGGCGTAGGGGTAGCTGTGATCCACCCGGTATCGGTGCGCTGCGCGGTCTTCTTGGTTACATTGTCGCCACCAATACTTTGCCAGTTAGTGCCGCCAACAACGTGATCAATCGTCACGCCTGCAGCATCTTTGAGGGTGAGCGTATCGCCACTATTAGAAAGCGCACCGGTGTATATCTGATCGGCAACGGCTTCTGTACTTCCATCGTTAGTACGCTCGAGTAAAAAGAAACCGCCCGCAGGGATCGTTCCTGAGAGCGTTATATTCGGTGCCGTACCGGCGCTGGCGAGCGTCCAGCCGGAGAGTGTGACGTGCTCGCTACTGTCGTTATAGAGTTCGATCCATTCAGCGTTCGCATTCGCACTATTACCCATCCATGCAATCTCATGTATGCGAACAGCGGCTACGGCATGGAATGGCGTGACGAACACCAGCACCAGTACCAAGTAGCTGAGTCCTCTTCTATACATTGTCCTTGAAGATGGAACGGAGTGTATCTTCCGGCACTTCAAATGGCTTGGGGCCTTGCTCTTGCTTTTGCTGCGGTGGAGTCTGCTTTGGTGGCTCGCTCTTGCCGACAACCTCCTTAAGCGCGCCCTTCAGAGATTCTTGCTTGGAAGATTCCTTCTTATGCTTTTCCTGCTGCGCCTGCGAAGTCATGGAGCGCAAGATATCTTTCAGGTCTTCGCTGGTTTTTGCTTTGGGTGGAGGCGGCTGTTCTCTGCGCGGACGATCTTGCGGCTGCGGCTTTTTTGGAGGACGGTCGCGGTTCCCTTCTGGGCGACGCGGTGCATACTCCTTCTTTGGCTCCGGTTCAGCGGGCGCGTTGTCTTCAAGACGAAGTTCTGCGAAGAGCGCTTCTTCAATAGCGGTGCGGCGGGCAGCAAACTGAGTACGGGACGTTTCGATAACCTCTGCACGATACGACCGAGGGGGCGCCTCTATTGGCGGGATGGTGACCGCAGAGAACGGGCGCGAACCCACACCGTCGATCATGAGGGTGAGGTAGACCTGCGCAAAGCCGAGGTTCACAAGATCCTCTTTCATAAACTCAGGAGAGAAGATAGTTTCAAGCACCTCTGCATCAAATGGCCCTACACGAAACGCAACCGTAGTACCGACGTTACCGAACACAGCAGCGCGCACCTCTTCTTCCATCTGCTCAACATACTGGTGTGCGATAAGCAGGTTTAGTTTGTACTTACGCGCCTCAGAGAGAATCTCAGCAAATGTCTCGTTGGCGAAGTTCTGGAATTCGTCCACATAGAAATAGAACTTAGGAAGCTTGGCGATGTCCTGCGCTGAAAGATCGGCGCGGCTCATGGCGCTCAAGAAGATGCGCGTGGTAATCATGGAGCCGAGAAGCTTCATATTCGTATCGCCGACCAGTCCCTTTGAGAGATTGATGAGAAGAATTTTGCGGCGATCCATCAGATCGCGAATATCGAAGGAAGACTTCGGCTGGCCGATGATGTTGCGGATGAGCGGATTGCTGGTGAACTGGCCGATCTTATTCTGGATCGCTGGCGTTGCCTCCTGCGTATAGCGGTCCGTATACGTTGCGAACTCCTTCACCCAGAAGTCTTTCACCAGCGGATCCTTGATGTTCTCCACTACTTTCTTGCGGTATGCCTTGTCGGTATACATGCGGTTAACGCCCATCAAGGTTGCGCCCGGGTATTCAAGGAGTGCGAGCAGTGTATTGGAAAGGATGTACTCCATGCGGGCGCTCCATGCGTCGACCCAGATTTTCTTAAAGGTTGCCATGAGGCCAGAGACCACGAGGTGGCGCTTGTCGTAGCCCACGTCCTCCATCACGTTGAACGCGATGGGGTGCTCCATATCAAACGGTGCAAAATAGACGACGTCTTTCACGCGGTCTGCCGGAATATAGTCGAGGAGCTTATCAACGGCTGAGCCGTGCGGATCGATGAACGCAAATCCTTCCCCGTTGCGGATGTCCTGGATCGCCATGTTCTCAAGCAGGGTCGACTTACCCATGCCGGTCTTACCGATGACATACATATGGCGCTCGCGGTCTTTCGCCTTTATGCCAAACGGCACGCGCTTGCCGCGGCTATCGGTTGCACCAAAGTACGTGATCCTTTCAGGATTATCCATTTCGTATGTAGTATACCGCGGACGCCCGGCACCTCAGCAACGCACTATTGATACTGAATAAACAACGGCTGCGGTGAGAGCTTCAAGAGATCCTGCGGCGTAAGCAGCCTATCGCTCGGTGGCTTCAAGTCATTCTTATAAAAGATCTTAAACCCGGTAAACTGCACCGGTTCAGGCTGGATGAATTGCTTATAGGTATTAATTTT
>DATMJP010000035.1:0-11373 GCA_035553815.1 Minisyncoccota bacterium | reverse complement strand
AAACGGAAGAGATCATCATCCTCTATATAGCGCAGCAGTTCAGGCACTTCCTCATCCGGATGGAAATACGTCCACGCAATGGTTGCGCCTGAGCGGTCGTTATCGAAAACATGCTCGGCCACTGATTCAGTTATCTCGCGCACGCCAGCATGGTGATCAAGCGCAACAAGCCGGGCCGCCTGCTTCTCAAGTGCCTGCATAGTCTCTCCATCGTATACAAAGTCGATGAAGTACGCGTTTACGCCCGTAACATCAGGCACCTCCTCCCCTCTATGGAGGGGAATGTACTCGGCCGTGTCGCCGAACTTCTTCCAGGCCGCGTAGGCACCGCCAAACCCGTCTGGGCAGCCGCCGTGGTAGTAGATAACGGTTCGTTCCATATACCCGTTATAGCGCACCCGGGGCCCTTTGGCACGCGCTAGGCAGCGCTTTTGCGTATTGCTTGTACGGATGAGTAGGCAGCCGTGCCGACAAAGATGAGACCTACAAGGCCAGTGATAACCTCAGGCACGTGGAAGAAGAGCGACATGAGCATTGCGCCTGCAAGTCCGAGAATCGCCCAATGGGCACCGTGTTCAAGGAAGACGAGTGTATCGAGCGTCTTTTGACGTACGAAGTAGATAGTGAGGGAGCGCACATAGTAGGCACCAATGCCAAGACCGGCAACGATAATAGGAATAGAGCTCGTAATCGCAAATGCACCGATAACACCGTCCAAGGAAAACGCAGCATCAAGCACGTTTAGGTAGAGGAAGAGTGCAGCACTGCCAACTGCAACCGCGTTCTCTGCCTCAACAGAAAATGAGTTTGCGATGCCTTGCATTGCAATGAAAAGCACAATGCCGATGATGCCCGCGCTAAGGATAGTGCCTGCATTTCCTGCAAAGAATGAGATGATGCCAAGCAAAGAAAGCGCAAGGCCAATCTCAATCGCTTCAATGCGGCCCCAACGAGCAAGGTGCCGCTCCACGGTACGGATCCAGTGCACGCTCTTTGCGTCGTCAAAGAAGTACTTGAGCGCAACCATAAGAAGGAAGCTGCCACCGAATGCGGCGATTGCAGTATGCGCCCCTTCTAGGAGATGGCCGTACTCCTCAGGATTAAATGCTGCAAGCTGCGCTACCGCCCACGGACTCATCGCAACTGATGCGGCGACGATAATGATAGGGAGCACGAGACGCGTACCAAAGACAGCGACAAGGATGCCCCATGTAAGGAAACGACGCTGCCACTTCTCGTCCATCTGCTGAAGAATGCGCGCATTAATAACGGCATTGTCAAACGAGAGCGTAACCTCAAGGATGGTGAGCAATACGGCAAGCGTAAACGCAGCCCAGCCGCCCCATACGAAGATAGCGATAAGTACTAAAATCGACGCGAGCGTTGGAACTAGAAAGGTTTTCATTGCTAGAGACATGAAAGATACTCTAGCGCATTCAGTGCATAAGCACCAAAGAATTGGGTGCGCGATACAGGACTCGAACCTGTGACCCTTCCCACGTCAAGGGAATGCTCTACCAACTGAGCTAACCGCGCGTCTGACGTATCGACAATACCGCGATTGAGCGTAGTATTCAACCACGCATGGAAATCATACGACTCGAAACACACCCGCTCCACGAGGCGGCCGCTAAGGCGGCCCAGGTCCTTGCCCGGGGCGGGGTAGTACTCTATCCGACCGATACGCTCTACGGCCTTGCGGTTGATGCCTTGAACAAAGACGCGATTATGCGCCTTAAGCAGTTGAAGGCCAGAGAAACCAAGAAGCCTGTTTCGGTCGTGGTGCCGCACCACGATGCTGTCGAACGCTATACTCGTCCAAACGACCGTGCTCGTTCCCTTATAGCGGCGCACCTGCCTGGTCCGCTTACGCTTGTCCTGCCTGCAACGGACGCAGTGCCGGGAGATATTCTCCACAACGGCATGCTCGGCATACGCATCCCAGACGACCCGTTTCCGCTTGCGCTCGCTCAAGCATTCGGTCGTCCCTATACCGCAACCTCAGCAAATATTTCAGGAATTCCCACGCAGTCTGAAGTTCGTGAGATACTCGCACAGTTTGGACCGCGCATCGCGCATATTGATTTGGTAATTGATGCCGGTCCTCGCGACGCTAAACTCCCCTCGACCGTGCTCCTTGTGCAGGGCGAGGATATCCATGTGCTGCGAGAGGGCGCGCTTACCCGTGAGGCGCTTGGACTTTAGCCCTCGACAATCCTTCTCAGATCTTCATACGCTGCAGGCGTTGCTGCAATGAAATTGAGATTCCGGTAGTCATAGGTGTGTGACCCGATATTGCGCACCACGCCGCCCGCCTCAGCGACAAGCAACGCGCCTGGCGCAAAATCATAATCTTTGCCGTGAGGATCAACGGTAACGCGCGCCTCAAGCTTTCCTTCGGCAATCATAATGAACTCCCATCCTGCCGATACCGTCTTCATCATGATGCCGTTTCCGACGAGCCGTGAGAATAGCGCCACATTCTCCGGCTTTGCGAGCTTCATCTCATAGCTGTAATAGGCGTCGGTAAGCGGACGGTTAGAAACCTGAAGTGGCACGCCGTCCTTAAATGCGCCTTGTCCCTTCTGGGCCCAGTACACGTGATCGTGTATGAAGTCATAGATAAGAGAAAAAAGGACCTGATCATCTTCTACAAGCGCAAGCATTGAAGTGCAGAAGGGAAGGCCGCGCACGAAGTGTGCTGTGCCATCGATCGGATCCATAAGCCAATGCTTCTGGCCATCACGGATGCCGCCAAACTCTTCGCCGACAAACGGAATATGAGGATAGAGCTCACGAAGCCGGCCAGCGATAAAGGTCTCAACGCCGGTGTCGAGCGCCGTGACAAGATCAGCAGGTGATGCACTTTTGGCTGTTGATGACACATTGCCCCAGTACGGCAATACCATGGGACGTATTTCTCTGATAAGGGGCACGAGGGTGTCGGCGTAATTCATGGGAATGCTCAGTACTAGTTCGTTCTTACTAGTATAGACCCACAGCAGAGCTTGCCTCACCGGGCGAACATAGTTCACAATAGCAAGCGAATAACAAACACATTTTCATGAAATACGCAGACCTCTACCTCTTACCGCTTCCTGCTGACAAGCTGGACGCATACAAGAAGCTCGCAACGCGCTTTGGAAAGCTCGCACGCGAGCACGGCGCGCTTAGCTATCGCGAGTTCGTCGCCGATGATCTACATCCGGAGGGTACGGTCTCTTTTGAGAAAGCTGCAAAGCCTAAGGAAGGCGAGGTGGTCATTGCGGCTGTAGTTGACTTCAAGAGCCGCGCGCACCGTGATCAGGTTATGAAAAAGATGTTCAAGGATCCACGCATGGACAAGATGATGCAGGAGCCGCCGATCGCCAATATGAAAAAGATGAGTTACGGCGGATTCAAAGCCATTGTAAGTTTGTAAAGAGCGAGCCCCAGGGAAGCTATCCCCGGGGCTCTGTTCTTGCCGGCATTGATGGTCAGTCTTGGTCGCGGCACTCCGGGTCGGTGGTGATGCCGGCGTACAGGACGCCGCCGAGCGCCACGCTGCAGTACAGGGACCTGCCCCGCACGGAGGCGTCGAAATAGGTCTTGCCGTCGACGACGCGCCGATTCGAGATGATGACCTCGCTCGGATCCGCGTTGTATTCGGCGGCGACCTTGGCCTCGAGCCGTTCGTCCGACAGGGTCATGCTGGACCCCATGGAACCCATGCTGGTGCAGGCGCCGAGCAGAAGGGCGCCAGCGCACAGGCCGGCGCGTGTGAAGGAACGCTTCTTGAACATGAGAAGACCTCGTCATTAGCTGCTGCCAAAAGGGCACTAGGATCAGTCAGAACGACGTTACCGCAGCTATGAGCGCATTCTTACCCTTATCGAGAATATGTCAAATCGCGCTAAGTCACCGGGAACCAGCCGGTCGCTTTCTTGCTTACGAGCATAGAAGGGGTTAACGGCTCGCCAAGACCCGTCTCGCACACCTTTTTAAGACTCTGGAGGGACTTCTGCCACTGGTATCCGCAGACGCGGAAGTACTCATCCACCTCAGACCAGCCGGTGTGGGTAAGCTCTATCTCCGTAGACTTACTGCCAGCTTCTTTCATGTTGAAGCGGACTTCAGTACCGATTCCAGCATCGCTTCGGTCAAATGTAGACGCAGTTAGTTTCCAGCTAACGCGCTTGTTGCTCTTGGTTTCAAGAACATGGAATGTGACTGAGCGCTCAGGTCCAAAACCAAGGCTAAGCTCGCCATCCTTGCGAGGGTTGCCTTGTACGTCGCGGGAAAGCCAGCTGCGCAAGCCGCCGAGCGTAGACACGATCTCATACACCTCCCAGACAGGAGATTCGATCGCAATAGTGTGTCGTATAAGTTCCATAGGTATAAAACGCAGAAGCGCCCCCTAAGGGGCGCTTGCCTGCTTAAATGCGGCGTACGTTTGTAGCGTACGGACCCTTGGGACCGTCAGCCATTTCAAACGAGACCTTGTCACCCTGGCGAAGATCGTCAAACATAACGTCGACGAGCTCCTTTGAGTGGAAAAAGAGGTCCTTTTCCGCACCGTCACGACGGATGAAGCCGAAGCCCTTGTCCGTGATGCCGGCAATAATTCCTTCCTGCATAGCAATAAGAGATTTGAACGCGAGTAAGTCATCAAAGACAGGAGGCTGGTATCGAAACTTCGATCCGTGCTTCACTCACTCAGCGCTGCTTGATGCGATAAATATACTATATTGAGAAAATATTGTCAATCAGGCGTGTAAATCACTATCCCCACACACCGTTCACCAACCATGCGGTATAGAGAAGCTATGAGAACAACGATACACAGGGCAAAAGATCGCGGGAGAGGGGAGTATGGCTGGCTTCAAACCCGCTACAGTTTCAGCTTCGCAGATTGGCATAACCCAGAGCGCATGGGCTTTGGCGCACTGCGCGTTATCAATGACGACCGGATCGCGGGGCAAAGCGGCTTTGGTATGCACACCCATAAGGATATGGAGATCATTACCATCGTGCGCAGCGGCACGCTTACGCATAAGGACAGCATGGGCAATACCGGCACGGTGCGTAAGGGTGAAGTGCAGGTCATGTCGGCAGGAACCGGCGTCGCGCATTCTGAATACAACGATCACGACGAGGAGCTAACTCTCTTCCAGCTCTGGATTCATACGGACGAGCAGAATCATGCACCGCGGTACGACCAGCGCGCATTCGCATTCCCTGCTATCGGCCAGACGCTCGTGGTCTCGCCTTTTGGTGTTGCGGAGGGTCTCCACATTCACCAGCGGGCCTATATCACCCTTGCCACCATTGATGCTGAGCACCACGCTACTTACGAGGTAAAAGAAAAGGGTAATGGCATATACGTCATGGTGGTTGAGGGAGAGGCAGCTGTGGCAGAGAACAAACTTACTCAAAGAGATGCGATTACTATAGAAGGCGTGACTACTATTTCATTTGCTACAGATACGAAAGTAGAACTTTTAATCATAGAAGCCCCAATGCGTTAAGTATAGGTTGCGCTGCGCTCGGACCCCCCTCTTTCATCAATAATCCTGATCTTTACGCACTGCGCGCGCTTCTCATATAAGTGAATTGTCGCGCACAGCGTCCTCTTGCTTGCTATAGTTTAGGAGTAAGCTGAGTTAACAGTAATTAATAATTATGCAAAAACTTTATATATCGTTGCTCGCATTGCTTTTTGTGGCATCGGTTGGAGCGCCTAATATTCACGCTCAAACTGTAGAGACCACAGCCAATGCTGCAGTCGAGACGCAGATCGCTGATCTGATGAAACAGGTAGCGTTACTGCAGGCACAACTCAAGACCTTGAAAGGAACTAATGCAGCTCTAGAGTCAGAAGTGAACAAGCTTCGACTTGAGTCAAAAATGCACCTTGGTACACAGGGAGAGGAGGTTAAGACACTTCAAAGACTACTCTCCACCGACCCCACGATCTACCCTGAGGGTCTAATCACCGGATTCTTTGGCCCGCTTACAGAAACAGCTGTAAAGCGATTCCAGGCAAAGCTCAAGATTGAGCAGGTAGGGTCTGTGGGTCCACAGACCCTTGCACGCATCAACGAGATCCTTTCTGGTGTTACCGGAGAGCTCCCTGCAGACCTCTTGAGCACTCGAGTAAAGGTTGAAATCAAGATCGTAGACGGAAAGGAAGAAGTTAAGATCGAGGTTAAGTGTGATTCAAGCGGAAAGGGAAATGTATGTAAGGATGAGGACGACGAGGAAGAGCAAGAGGACGATGATGAGGAAGACGAGGAAGATGACGAAGACGAAGACGATGATGAAGCAGAGGATGAGGACGAAGACGATGATGAGGAAGACGATGATTAAACAGTAGTATTTAAAGCAAAAGCCGCCCATCTGTAGGGCGGCTTTTGCTTTAAGACCATCACCTTATGCGCGACATTTAAGTTGAACCTTGA
Source organism: Minisyncoccota bacterium (assembly GCA_035553815.1). Lineage (GTDB taxonomy): Bacteria > Patescibacteriota > Minisyncoccia > Phycocordibacterales > Phycocordibacteraceae > C7867-001. Next base: position 4,933 of record DATMJP010000035.1, on the reverse strand, counting down.
GGTGGAGCAGCTTTCCCACGGATCTGGAAATTTCATAGGACTGACTCTATAGTTTGCAGCCAGTCCTATGTTGAAAGTCTGCTAGCGAGAGGCCAGAACTTCTTCTAAAGAAGCGAAAGCCGCCCAAAGGTGGTTCGCTCTTGTGACCCCACGGGGAATCGAACCCCGATTTCAGCCGTGAAAGGGCCGCGTCCTAACCGTTAGACGATGGGGCCGTCTAATGCGCGAATCGTACTATGTTTTCAGATAGCAAGCAATAATTATATTGGTAGACCTGTTAATATATATGTACTCGAAATGACTGCCCCAGGAAAAGAGCATTTCAAAAGAATAGCAGCGCTCGGCGGCAGGAGCCGCATCCGGCTTTACGGTAACCCAGGTACAGAGAGCGGAAGAAAACTGGGTGGGATGAAATCAGTATTAGCTAACAAAGCGTTGAAGACTGGTTTTAAAACTCTTCGTCCAATCAAGCGACCTCGTCCCTCAAAGAAATTAGCAGAAGCACTTGGCATAGTGATGGGAGATGGACATGTGGGTGAGTATCAGTTGTCAGTTGTTACTTCTTCAGAAACTGACTTTGCACACGCCATGCATACGCAAGGTCTGCTTGCTAGTCTGTTTGATGTGCCGGTTACGCTGAGGATCCGAAAGGACAAGAAAGCTTGTGTCGTTCTTGTTTCCTCTAAAAATGTCTGCGATTACTTTGAGAGTCTCGGTATGCCCAAAGGAAATAAGATACATGCAGGCATGCGAATTCCTCCCTGGATTCGAAGAAATGATACATATAGAACTGCCTTTGTGCGTGGCCTTATTGACACTGATGGGACGGTTTATACCGATAAGCACTTGATACGGGGAAGAGAATATGGATCTACCTGCATAGCCTTTACGAGCGCGTCTCGCGAACTCGTTACTTTTGTTAAGGAGTATTTATTGGAGGCTGGGTATAATGCAACGATATGGGGCCGAAATGTACGGCTTCGAAGAAAGTCTGATGTCATACGCTATGCCAGAGAAGTCGGTTTCAACAACCCTAAACATTCAGCGAAGATTACGATACAGTAAGACCTTTGGAGGAGTAGCGAAGTGGTCATAACGCGCCGCACTCGAAATGCGGTCGGGGGGAAACTCCCACGTGGGTTCGAATCCCACCTCCTCCGCTTTCATATAACACGGTATACTGCCGTTCTATGGCTCTAGCAAAAGAATGTAAGGATTGTGGTGGCTCTGCCATCCCGCACCAGATTACGTATTTCAACCTCCTCATCGACGAGCTTGTTCGGCCGGTCATTGCGCCCGGACCCTTGCTCCGCTTCCTGAACCGTATCTCGTTTAGCGTCGAGCGCTTGGTCACCCCTTCAATCTTTTCATTCCTCGTTGCAATCGGTCTTGCTAAGAAAGTCACTGAACCGGATGAGCATACGATGCTCCTTGCGCTCATGATCTGGAACGAGGCAAAGGCGCGCGGCATAGACATGTGGGAGTTCCGTCTCTTTAATCTGCCGCGCAACCTCTTCGTCGCAACATACCCTAACGGCAAGCGCATTTCCTTTGAAGGCATTCCTGAGCCTAGGCACGGCGTGCATCGCGCGTGGTGGATGGACAACAAGGCACTCCTTAAGCAGCACTTCTCAAAGCTGGGTCTGCCGATTGCCTCAGGCGGCTCTACGTTCACCGAAGCTGGCGCGCGCGCCATATACCGCAAGCTCGTGCCGCCCGTCATCATAAAGCCGTATGCAGGTTCCGCTTCCCGCCACACCGTGCTTCATATTGATAACGAAACCGAGCTCATAAGGGCCTTCAAAGTCGCAACCCAGGTGGCTCCATTTGCCGTTATCGAAGAGGAGCTCGTAGGTCCGGTGTACCGCGCAACGGTAGTAAACGGAACGCTCTCAGCAACGTTGCGCCGCGATCCGCCACATGTGATTGCCGACGGCGAGCACACTATTGAGGAGCTTGTCGCCGAGGCGAACAAGAACCCACAGCGCGGGGGTCCCTACTTCTCAAAGATCATCCTTGATACCGATGCAGAAGAGGAGCTTACGTGGCAGGGCTATACCAAGGATTCCATACCGGAAGCAGGGACGAGGGTGCTTCTTAATCAGAAAGTAAACTGGAGCCTTGGCGGCACGACGGCAGACGTCTCGGACGAGGTACATCCCGATAACGTCATTCTTTTTGAGGAAGTGGCGAGAGTCCTAAAGGCGCCTATCGTAGGCATTGATTTCATCATTGGCGATATGGCCACGTCTTGGAAGGAACAGGACCGCTGCGGCGTACTTGAGTGCAACTCCATGCCGTTTTTTGATAACCACCACCTCCCGTTTGAAGGAACGCCACGCAACGTTGCCGGCGATATCTGGGATATGGTGACCGAGAGCCGCTAGTTCATCCTATCTACAGCAAAATACTTTTACAGTGCTCGTGATGAGAATAGGCGCGATCGACACGCTCAGCATTATTGTGCGCAAGATGGCGCATGACTTCCTTATGTATGAGCACGAAGTAACCATTGAGGAGCTTCGCCGCCACCATACGCGCGATACAGAGACCCCTGAAGAACGTGAGGAGCGCCTGCATACCGAAATAGCAGGGGAGGGGCTCGAACCTTAAACTTGCGTAAGTTCTAAAAAATCGTATGGTGGATCCGGGCAGCATGTGCTGCAAATCCACGAGGGGGAACCAGTGACCATAGAACCGTACGAATCAACGATTGCACGGCTCGTCGACCACATCTCACGGGGTGCGGTGACGATCTCTGAATCGGCGCTCGCGGGCCTTTTCACCAACTACCTGCTCAAGTGGGACGAAGAAAAGCGGCGCGACCTCTGGAAGCGCAGCGACCTCAAGCCCTTCACCATCGTGCGGCCAGGAGAACTGGTGCGGTACGCCGGCAATCGGCACACCATCATTCTGGTCGCCGGCGCCCTCGAACATTCGGAGGTGCTGGTGAGTAGGACGGAGGCCGCGCTCGACAAGAAGCCGCTTCGTCTCATCGTGTTTGCGCCGCAGCCGCTTGAGGCCAACATCAGCCTGAAGCTGGCCCAGTACTGCGACGCGTTCTTCTGCGTCGATCCGTACCACAACGGCGGGGAGCGGGTTACGGTCCACGAAAAGTACAATCTGCTTTACTATGACGCTGCTCGCGTGTAGGGCGGCACAGTAAAGAAAGGCGGTCCCCAGGGGCCGTCCTTTTCTTTATGCGCGGGTCTTAATCCAGACGTAGATATCTTCAAGCGCCTTCACCGCGTCGCCTGCTGCAATATTGTTCTGGTGGTAGAGCTCATCGGTGCAGTCCCCGGCAGCCCATATGCCCTCAACGCTCGTATGCTGGTTCTTAGGATTCGTGATGATCCGGCCGACTTCGTCAACGCTAACCAGGTCACGCGCGTAATCGGTGTTAGGAAGTACGCCAATCTCTGCAAAAACACCGGTCACCGGTAGGGTAGTGGTCTCCCCGGTATCGCGGTCCTTAACCGTGAGTCCGGTAACAAATACTTCGCCATGAACCTCTACAGGCTCTGCATTTGTAATAGCGCGCATGTTTGGGTGCGCAAGCACGCGCTCAACGGTAATAGCATCTGCCTTGAAATCCTTATGGCGGTGGATGAGCGTAACTGACTTAGCATACGCAAGAAGCTGCGCTGCCGTCTCAAAGCCTGCGTTTCCGCCGCCCACCACCGCAACATCCATATCAGAGAAGAGTGGTCCATCACAGGACGCGCAGTACGTAACTCCCTTGTTTTCAAAGGTATCCGCACCAGGCACCATGAGTTTTTTGCGGGCTGCTCCTGAAGCGATGAGGACTGCCTTTGCGGTGAACGACTTTCCATCGCGGGTAAGGACGTTAAAGCCGTTCTCGGCGCGTGAGAGCTTCGTGACGCGGTCGCCGACAACGGTCTCCAGCATGTCCGCTTTATACGCGTCCAGGTGCTCCTTAAGCGTACGCGCGAGATCCGCGCCTGAGATCTTCACTGTGCCGATCCAGTTTTCAATACCATCAGAGACCGTGCTCTGCCCGCCGATCTCTTCGGCGATCAGGACTGATTTCAAGTGTTTGCGTGCGGCGTAGACGCCTGCGGCAACGCCTGCAGGCCCGCCGCCAATGATGATGAGATCGTGCATAGATCACCAGTGTACCGTGTCCCTTCTATTCCATCTATGGGTATAAGAAAGGCCTGCGCGCGGCAGGCCTTTCTAGAGCTCGATTACTTCTTGTGGCGTCGCAGGAAGCTAGGAATTGCACCCCATGCCTCGTCCTCTTCTTCAGCAGCAGGGGCTGCAGGACGCGCCTCTTCGCGCGGCTTTGGCATTGCGGTAACAATAGGCTCCTCGCGCTCGCGACGGATAAGCGGTGCGTCTTCAATCACTGGAGCGGGCGCAGGAGGAGGAACCTCCTCTTCCTCGCGCTTCATAACCTCATTGAAGATCATGCCGCGAGTGTCCTGCTGCTCCTTTGCAGGCATGGCAAAGAGTGAGCGCTCAAGCTCTGGAGCATCGGCTGTGAACCCTTCAGGGAAACCGGTCGCAATCACAATGATGCGGATCTGACCCTTCTTAAGCTTCTCGTCGCGCATGATACCGAAGATGATGCGCGCGTCCTTGTCGACAGACTCGCTGATGACCTTGGCCGCTTCCTGGACTTCAAGGATGCCTAGGTCGTCCGAGCCTGCAACCACAAAGAGGATGCCCTTGGCGCCGGTGATGGAAACATCAAGCAGCGGCGAGTTGACTGCCTGTGCAGCGGCTTCCTTGGCACGGTTGTCGCCATCGGCAATACCGATACCCATAAGGGCGGGACCAGCTGCCTCCATGATGGCCTTGATGTCGTTGAAGTCGGTGTTGATCTCACCTGGGGTGGTGATGATGTCTGAAACGCCCTCAACTGCCTGGCGAAGAATCTCGTCTACAAGTGCGAACGCGTTCTTTGCGG
>DATMJP010000034.1:0-5883 GCA_035553815.1 Minisyncoccota bacterium | reverse complement strand
TGGCAAATCCGCAGCGAAGCGCGAGGAAGTCTTGCAACAGGCACGTAGTACTGAAGCAAACAAGAGCGAGATTGAACTCGTTGAAAAGAAAACTGCTACATCGATAGTGGCGACCACGATTCGCCTCGCTACTTCCGCATCAACTAAGGAGCGCGCACACGGCATGCTGCACGAGCTTGAGTCCTCATTCAACCAGTTTGAGAGCGCCCATGGCAACCGCATCGTATGGAAGCGCGCAGAAGGCCTGGGTGCGCGCAGCTTCTTCCATGACTTTACGTTCCGCCTCTTCTCGCAAAAGCGAGAGATGCCATTGTCGCTGCGGGAACTTACGACGCTGTATCATTTTCCGCCGAAGGGCATCGAGTCAACGCCTAACTTGCGCCAGGCGCGCTTTACTCAGGCAGCTGCATCGCTTGATCTGCCGCGCGAGGGCATCCTGCTCGGTACCAATACATTCAGAGGGCAAACTACCGAGGTGCGCATGGATGAGGAGGATCGTCTACGGCACTTGTATGTAATCGGCCAAACCGGTACCGGTAAGACCGGCTTCTTGAAGACTCTTATTCAGCAGGATATAAAGGCAGGCAACGGTCTCTGCTTCATTGATCCGCACGGCAACGACATTATCGATGTTCTCGCAAGCGTGCCACCGGAGCGCTACGAGGATGTTATCTATTTCGATCCTGCATATCTTGATCGTCCATTTGGCCTCAATTTGCTCGAGTACGATCCTGCGCATCCGGAACAAAAGACCTTTATCGTAAACGAGATGCTTGCCATCTTCCGCAGGCTCTACGGCGATGTGCCTGAATCGATGGGCCCTGCGTTCGAGCAGTATTTCCGCAATGCAACTATGCTCGTTATGGAAGACCCTGCATCGGGTTCAACGCTCATGGATATTGGCCGCGTACTTTCAAATGCTGAGTTTAGGAACTTCAAGCTCTCGCGCAGCCATAACCCGGTGGTGAATCAGTTCTGGATGGAGATTGCCACGAAAGCAGAGGGTGAGGCGTCACTGCAGAACATTGTGCCGTACATCACGAACAAGTTCGATGACTTCACTGCGAACGACTTCATGCGCCCTATCATTGGACAGCAAGTTTCTTCGTTCCAGTTCCGCGATCTCATGGACTCGAAAAAGATCCTTCTCGTAAATCTTTCGAAAGGCAGGCTTGGCGAGCGCAATGCGAACTTGCTCGGTCTTATCCTGGTGGGCAAGCTCTTCATGGCTGCACTTTCCCGTGCTGATTCACCGGGCAAGGATTTTCCGCCGTTCTATCTCTACATCGATGAGTTCCAAAACATCACCACCGATTCCATACCCGGCATCCTTTCTGAGGCGCGCAAGTACAAGCTCTCACTCACTATCGCGCACCAATTCTTAGCGCAGGTGGATGAGAAGATTCGCAATGCAGTCTTTGGCAACGTCGGCTCCATGGCAGTGTTCCGTGTTGGCGAAGATGACGGCGAGTTCTTCGCCAAGCAGTTTGCACCCGTTTTCTCAGCACTTGATTTCGTGAACATTGAGAACCGCAATGCGTATGTACGCATGCTCGCGCACGGCATTCCTCAGAGGCCATTTAACATAAAGACGATAAATCTTGAAAAGGGAAATCTTGATCAGATTGATGATCTGCGCGAACTCTCGTATTTGAGTTATGGCAGGGACCGGACAACGGTTGAGAACACCATTCGTTCTCGCTATCTTACGTAACTCTGGATAAGGCTAATTAGATAAGGAATCTGCGTGATACAGTGGTAGTACTGTAAGGCCGGGCGCGTGTGCGGAATACGTATACATGTCACAAGAGTCACCTCCGCAACCAAAATTGTCAGCAGAAGAGCAGGCTGAAAAGCTGCGCGCTCTTTCTCGCGCAAACCTTGAGCGCGCACAGGCGGCGCACGAGTCCCCTACGCCACAAGCAGCTCCTGAGCCTGAAGAAGAGCAGGAGATCATCTCCATGCGCAGACGTAAGGGAGGAGCTCCCAAGACTGTTGCGGCACCTCTTGAGGAGGCGCCCGCGGAAGAACCCACTGTGCAAGGATCTGCAGACGATGAGCCTGTAGGTGCAGCAGAAAAGCCTGAGAGCTCCTACCAGTTCGTACTTCAGGATCCTACGCCAGCTGAGAAGAAAGCCGCGCACAAGACTACCCTTGCGTCGCTTATTGAACAGGTGCAGGCAATTGAGCAGGCAGCAAAAGCAAGCAAGCCAAAGAATGAGAAGGAAAGTATGCTCACCACAACAGCGGTCGCAAAGCCGTTTGAAGTGTCTGCTCCGCCTGTTGGAAAACTCGATGTCTTTAAGAGCAAAATTGAACTTGCTGCTGACAAGGTCTCTCCTGAGTATCAAAAGATGAAGGAGGAAGAAGAGAAGCACTATAAGTACTACAAGTATCTTCTCAATAAGCGGTCTCTGTTTGAGCGCATCACCGGTAAGGGCCGGGGTTCAAAAGGTTTTAAGGAAGAGCATTTCCAGCAAAGCAAGAAGATGTACGACGATGCGCGTATTGCCTACGGCAAGTCCCTTATGAGCTCTGCTGAAGAGCGTCTGCGCGCAAAAGGCCGCACTCCTGAAGAGACTAAGGCGATCCTTGACCGCTACAGCGGTATTGTGCGTTTTAACGAGATCGTAAAGCCGGGCAGAGAGCTTGCGTACAAGATGCGCAATGAATCGAGAAAAGAAAATGCCATCATCGTCGAGAAGGCGTATGAGGGCATGCAAGATCTGAGCAAAAAGGCTGAGGACAAGCTTGCCGACTGGTTCTTTAATAAGAAGCTTTTCTCAAAGGAGCCGCTTGATGATGCCGCTGCGCGGCGGTGGGCCGCTAACACCATGCGTGCAGGGCGCATCGTCGCATTTGCAGGCGCCGGCGCAATTGCTGCTGGTACAGGACCGCTTGGATGGACAGCGGCAGGTATCGGCTTTGGCAGACAGGTTGCAACAGGCCTTACTAGTACGTTTATCGGCGCTTCAGCTGCAGCAGTTGTTGGCAAAACATACGACAAGGTATCCGGCGCTTCCGGAAAGCTTGCTGCCGCGCGCAGGGGTGCGCTTGAGAGCGATAAGGATCTCCTTAAAGCAGATGAGGCATATAGGCATGGAAGCAAGGAGGCAATGGCGCGCAAGCGTGCCTATATAGAAAATGCATCTGCAACTATTTTTGGATTTGGTTCGCGCGATATTGTTTCGGATGTTGTAAGTGAACTGCCGGTGTTCCAGAGTAGTGCAGAGCACATTTCTCGTGTGACGGAGGGCGCAGCAGGCGCGGCGCCTTCTGCAAATCAGGAATCGGCTGTTGGCACTGACGAGTCTGAACCAGCAAAAGGGGCATCAGACAAAGCCTCTGGCGCTGAGACTGCTCCAGCGACGCCGCTAGCTGAGGCAAAGATCGCCGCAGCAGGTAAAGGCATGGACTCGCTTTTTGCAGAACTCAAGAATGATCTAGCAGAGCGGTTTGCCGATACTCCAGTTGCAGATCAGCCGCCAGTCGTGCGCATGCTGCTTGATCCAAATACGCATCCTAATGAATTGTCTCGCCAATTTAATTTTGCGTGGGGAGAACGCATTGATGGAAGTGAGAGCTACACAACGCAGCTTGGTGACGCAGTAGCGGTTACTGCAGATGGGCGACTTGTGCTCGATACTGCAGCAGGAGAGCCGATTGAGCTTGTAAATGCTAAGGGTGTCCAGACGTACACCTATGAGCGACCGCACGCAGAAGCTCCTGTACCTCCTGCAGCAAGTGCTACAGCGGAAGTGGCTACACCGGTGACTGAGCCAGTGCCCGCAGCAAGTACTGCAGTAGAAGCAGCTGCACCGGTGACTGAGCCAGTGGCTGCTCCAATGATCCCATCAGTTCCTCCTGTGTCCGCTCCGGCTGAAAGCGCACCAGCACCAAGGGTACCTTTAGCTTCTGAGACAGCACCGGCTGCTGCAGCAACTGCGTACAATCTCTCTACTCTTGCTGAGACTCGTGCAGGAACACCTGCGAGTGAACCAGGCGCTCCGTCTTCTGGACCGGAGCCACTTAAGGTGACGTATTTGGAAGATCTTGCTCCTGAGCAAATTAACTCAGGTACTGCACTACCATTTGAAACAGATAAGCCTTTGATACGTGAGTTACTTGTTTCCAAGGCTTGGAGCGAGCTTGGCGATGATCGTTCATGGGAAGTGTTCAATTCCTCATACGCAGCAGAATCACCTGAATCTGCATTTAGGCAGCAGCTCTTTGCCGTATTGCGCGAATCTGGAGTCGGACCACTGCCTAACGAAGACGTTGAGCAGTACTTGGAGCGTGCAGACCGGGCACTTGATGCGGGAACTCCTGGTGCGAGTGAGAATGCTGCTGGCCTTAGAATAGATGCAGCACCTGCAGTGTATGAAAGTAACGGACAGCTTGTGACGCATGGGGGAAGTTATGAAGCGCGCATAGTGCTTGCGCTTGAATACCTGCGCACGCATCCAGAAGTAGCAGCGATTGCAGTTGAGGATCCAAGCGGTGCGGGCGCCTATGAACTTACCGCTGAGCGCGCTATGCGCGGAGAGTATCAGGCTGCGCCTATCCCAGCTCCATCACCAGATACGTTCACAAGGAAGGTATTTTAGAGAGTATAGTTACTTGTATGAGCACAACGAGCACACCCATAGATCGATTGGTCGAAGCGCTTAATCTAGCGGCATTAAGTGCTGAGGAACAGGAGGTGGTTATAGAAGATCTTAACGATCTGATTTTGCGCGGTACGCTTTCTCGCCTTGTAGACCACATGGACGATAAGACCCAGCAAGAGTTTAAGGAACTGCTTGCAACTAGCCCAGATGTAGAGGCACTAGACGCCTTTCTCTTGGCACGAGTGCCGGACGCTAAGACCGCTGCAAAGGAGACTATAGATGAGATTACGGATGATATACTTGCCGTAAGCAAAGAATAATCATTGCCTATGAATGTAACTGCAACAGGAGTCGCCGTAGCGCTAGCCATTATTGTGGCGTTTGGCCTCCTCGTGTTCGGACCAGGAATGTATAACCCGTTTAACACACCAGCAGAGGATACAACGATGCTGCCAATAACTATGACTGAAGACCAGACCCAGAACCCACCATTGCCAGAAGAGCTGCCAACCGAGCTTGCGGTCAGCGATACCGTTGTCGGTACCGGTGCGGAGGCCCAGCAGGGCTCAACCGTAAGTGTGCTGTATACCGGTATGCTCCCTGACGGTACCGTGTTTGACGCTTCATCGCGCCATGGTAATCAGCCATTCTCGTTTACGCTCGGCGGTGGCCAGGTGATCCAGGGATGGGATCAGGGCCTTGTTGGTATGAAAGAAGGCGGTAAGCGCCGCCTCATTATTCCGCCATCGATGGGCTATGGTAGCCAGGATCTTGGCGTCATACCGCCAAACTCCACCCTCATCTTTGATGTAGAGCTTCTAGAAGTTCGCTAAGTAAAAGGAGAAACGACAAAGCCGCCCTCATTGAAGTGGGCGGCTTTGCGTATCAGCTGGGACTCTTCACAGAGTTCCGGGACGGTTCAGTTGGGCGTGGACGTGATGCCGAGGCGGCGGTAGATGCCCATCGCCTCGCAGTGCTCGTCCATTTCCTGGAACCACCAGATGCGCATCTCGAAGTCCAGCAGACGCGTTTCCGTGTCGAGGACGTTCTTCTCGATGGTGGCATCCATCATGTCCAGGTTGACGTCGACCTGACGGTCGTACGCCGAGCCCTGCATCTCGTAGCCGATCGCGCTCGGGAGCGCGAGACCACCGGTGAGAAGCACGGTGCCGACGCCGCCCGCACGACGCCACCAGGTGGCGTTGTTGGACGCGCGTTCGAGCTCCGGGATCCTGCTCCGAAAAGCGAGCCAGCGCTGGCCGTTGGCCTGCGC
>DATMJP010000033.1:0-2901 GCA_035553815.1 Minisyncoccota bacterium | reverse complement strand
CTCCTGCCCTGTTCAATCGTAGTAGGGGTTGCTGTGAGGACAACCATCGGCGTTCCACCGCCACCGCCACCGCCACCACCGCCATCACCTCCGCCATCACTGCCGCCGCCGGCGCAGTCTGTTTGTTCAACATGACCTACGCCACTCAAGCATCCGTTGGTTAGAGATTCACCAGCAGGTATGTTTCCTGCCCCATCTCGCTCACTACACACTACCTCATACCCACAGGCGTATGCAGCTGAAGACCAAAGCAGGAAGATAGCGAATGCCACTCCGGCTAGAACAAGGAAGCGATTAAGATGTGTATATGTAATGTTCATAAGCCTGAGATTAATAGATGAAGCGATAAGTGCCGTCGGGCAGTTCGTAGAAATTCACGTTCGCCTCTGGATCGTTAAGACCGACTTTCCATACGGTCTCGGGCCTACCATTTGCAAACCCATATGCGTTTCCATTTGAAAACACAACATCGCCAAGCGCGATAGCTGAACGCGCCGCTGGCTCTAAGCCGAGTGGAAGCGTAGAGCTTGCGCGATATACGCTGAAGAATCCGTAGGTGCGGGATGCAACGCTCTTCAGCGCTACATACGAACCGTCTGCAGTTACTTTCACTGCGAAGTCTGCAGAGTCTGCAAACTCAAATGGAGTGAGGAAGCTTCTGAATGAACCGTCTGCAATGCGCTCGGCAACTTCAACACCAAGCGGACTGGTGTAGAGGAGATAGGTCACTCCGTCACGAGTGAAGAAGTGCGGATCAAATCCGCTGTTGAGTTCAACATCAGCGCCTGTTGCGGTATCGATCACATGCATGGTCCATGCAGAAAGTTGAGTAGCATGTTCTGCTTCCCCGCCGCTGCGCGCTGCGTAGGCGACGAGCGCGCCGTCTGGTGAGACAGCGAGTGATGCCTTGCCAGCTGAGCTTTGCGTAAGCTGGCGCGGCTCACTGCCAAGAAGCCATACTTGCTGGCTTCCGTCTGCAGTTACGATCGCTGCTTCAACCGATCCGCCGCGTGCGTAGTCGCCAACAGTGCCGAGCGATGCGCCTGCATCGTCCGCTTTAAGATCGAAGATGCCGAACGAGCGCATCGCGGCATCAGTGTATGAACGATCGCCAATGCGCAGATCACGGAGCTCGAACTGTGTCTGGATTCTGCTGATAAGGCTCTTGCCTCCAAACGGTACGAACGCAGCGATCGCGATAAGCGCGAGCACTGCTATGACGCTAATAAGAATGATAAGGCGAGTGCGAGTAAAAGTGGGCGTACTCTGCGGAGCAGCCGGCGTGACTGGCGGTTGTGTGACTGGTTCTTCCATATACCTCTAGTATAGAGCGCATATGAAGAACCCCTATAGGCAGACTGTGTAAAGCTAATTTGCGTTCAAGACGTCAATATCTGCCTGGAACTTGGCTGCTTTGCCCATCACGCTATTGGCATAGGTCTGGCCAGCGGTAGCCCAGTTGCCGCCTGCGTAGTAGCGCGCTGCTGCAGTATGTTCTGCCTGGTAGCTGCCGCCTGAGGCGCCTACATCAGCAAGGTAAAGGCCCGTTGCCACAATGGCGTGGAGCGAGTTCCATGGATCGGCTGCCGCAACGCCAAGCGAACTCTTGATGCGCGCTTCGTACCCCACCCAGGTCGAAGGGATGAACTGCGTTGGACCCATAGCGCCGCCGTAGCCTCCAGGAAGCGGACATGAGACTGGCGTTGTTGACCAGTCGCGGCCAAGTGCGTTCATAACGTTCTCAAACGGTACGGTGTCGCGCGGCACCTTCATGATGCCTGAGAATGGCGTTCCGGTATTTTTACCCACGCCGTCACCAGTGGTGAGATTCTTCACGAGACACTGGCCGACGTTGCGACCGAGATCTGATTCCTGCGAAAGGATCGCGAGGATGAGCGCAGGGCGCACGCCGGTGATGCGCGACGCGGTCTTTGCATGCTCGACTGCGGTGCCAAATGGAATCGCGCCGCCGCCGCCCGCAAGCGCAAACAGCTCCGCGCGAATCTGTGCTGCGGTGCGCTCATGCATTGCCTTCACTTCGCGGTATGCAGCCTCCTGTCCCTTGGTCTGTGCGAGGAGCTTCTGCTTTGCCGCTTCTTGTTCCTGCACTTTGCGCTGTTCAGTAACCTTAAGCTGCTTCAGCTTCTCCTGCTGCGTCTTCTGGGTTTCAAGGCCGTCACGCTCCTCTGCCGTGCTTTCTCGTGTCTTATTCAAAATCTGCGATGACTCCGCAATCGCCTCATTGAGCGCAGCGAACGAATCGAGGTCTCCAAAGAAGTCAGAGACATCCTGGGCGGAGAATGCAACTTCTATCAGTGAGAAGTCGTCGAACTCGCGGGTCTTTCGTATTACCTCAGCAAGCGCAGCTTTCTGGTTCTGTAGCTGACCGGTTAGCGTATCGATCGTGCGGGAGTGCACGGTAATGTTGCTCTCAAGCGCGCGAATGGCAATATCAGTCGCCTGCACCTGGAGCTTTGCTTTCTTTATCTCACCATCAAGGATATTGATGTCGCGCTGAAGCGATGCTCCCTCGCCCTGCAGTTTGCCGATAACGGCATTTGTCGCCGCAATCTGCGACTCAACCGAATCAAGCTGGCGCTGGAGTTCCGCACGGCGCTGCGCGACGGGGTCTGCGCTTTGAGCAAGGAGAAAGGACGGTGCGATAGCACCAAGTGCAATAACGAGTAGACCTACATAAAGGAACCGTGCTCCCATATCAGCATGAGTATACACGAAAAGGGACCCCTGGTGGAGTCCCTTTTCTGAAGCGTTCATGTTGCTTACGCCTCTGCTTCTTCGTCCTTGCCCTTCTTCTCTACTTCAATCGCGCTCATGTCGACTGATTCGGTTGATTCCTCTTCAACAGCGACTTCCTGTGCGAGCGCAACGACGTCCTCGGCC
>DATMJP010000032.1:0-2220 GCA_035553815.1 Minisyncoccota bacterium | reverse complement strand
GTGCCAGAGCAGGATCTTTTCCTCATCGCGCCGGTACGCGAACTCGTCAGGCGTAATGTACTCATACTCGCCCGGAAGGTCGCTTTCGCGCCTCTCCCGGGTCGTAATGCTTGGAATCATGCCTGCCGAGGGTAGCTGCCTAAGCAGTGCTCTTGCTAGCGTGGTCTTGCCTGAGCCGGATGGGCCAGACAGAATCAAGATCTTGGGCATGTCTAGGCCCTCCTTCCTGGTGCATATAAACACGGCCAGCAGGGAAGTCAATTTGGCGCGCGCGCTTTGCTCTTGCAGCTGTACCCTCGTATACTGTCTTCATCTATGCGGCAATCAGCACTCTTTACACGAACGAGACGAGACGCGCCTTCTGACGAGACCTCAAAGAATGCGCAGCTCCTTATTAGGGCGGGTTATGTGCATAAGGAGATGGCGGGCGTGTATTCATATCTGCCGCTCGGGCTCCGCGTGCTTCAGAATATTGAGAACATCGTACGCTCCGGCATGAACTTTGTCGGCGGCCAAGAAGTACGCATGGCAACACTCCATCCATCAGAGCCTTGGAAGCAGACGGGCGCCTGGGAAAACGTTGATGTGCTCTTCAAGATCAACAGCCGCACCGAGCGCGAGTATGCGCTTGGACAGAGCGAGGAGGAGATCGTTGCGCCGATTGCTAAGGACTACGTAGTCTCATACAAAGATCTCCCGCTTGCGGTGTACCAGATCGGCCAGAAGTACAGGGACGAACTGCGCGCCAAGTCCGGCATTATGCGCGGACGCGAATTTGGCATGAAAGACATGTACAGCTTCCATGCCACCCAGGAAGACTTTGATGCGTACTACGAGAAAGTAAAGGAAATCTACTTGCAGATCTTTGCGCTTTGCGGTCTCACGGCGAAGGTCACAGAAGCATCAGGTGGCGCATTCACCGAGAAGCTCTCGTATGAATTCATGGTGCTTACTGACGCTGGAGAAGATGACATCCTGTATTGCGATGCGTGTACACACTGTGTGAATGTTGAAGTAGCGAAGGAGAAGGAAGGGGATACCTGCGCTAAGTGTGGGAAGGGCACTATGAAAGCTGCGCGTGCTGCTGAGGTCGGCAATATCTTCGATCTCGGACAAAAGTATGCAAAGGACTTCAACTTCACCTTCAAGGATGCAGAAGGCAATGATCAGTATCCGATCATGGGCTGCTACGGTATTGGTATCACACGCCTCATGGGCGTTATTGTCGAGGCACTTTCAGACGAAAAGGGCATAGTCTGGCCGCACACCGTAGCGCCCTACAAGTTCCACCTCATCTCACTAGCCGGCGGAAACGAAGCAGTGGAGCAGTATGCGCAAGAGCTCTACCGCGACCTTGCAAAGGCAGGCGTGCCAGTCCTATTTGACGACCGCGATCTCCATGCAGGTGAGAAGTTCGCAGATGCAGACCTCATCGGCATTCCAGTACGCATTATCGTTGGCAAGAAGACGCTTGAGAGCGGCAAGCTTGAGGTAACGGCGCGCGCAAGCGGCGAAACCGAATTCATCTCACGCGATGAGTTCTTCGGAAAGCCTGAGTAACATGAAAAAGCGCGTCTCCAAGAATTCCTTCTTCTCGAACGATATCGGTATCGATCTAGGTACTGCAAACACGCTCGTCTACGTGCGCGGCAAGGGTATCGTCATGAACGAGCCGTCCGTTGTTGCAGTGAACGATAAGACCGGACAGGTAGTCGCGGTAGGCCAAGGCGCAAAGGTTATGCTCGGCAAAACACCCCCGCACATCCGCGCTGTGCGCCCGCTCTCACACGGCGTTATCTCAGACTTTGAGGTGACTCAGGAACTGCTTGGCTACCTTATTACCAAAGCGAATGGTGGGCGTGCGCGTCTGCTTGGTCCGCGCGTGGTGGTGGGCGTCCCTACTGGTGTTACGAACGTAGAGAGTCGTGCGGTGCGCGACGCTGCACTTAATGCAGGCGCGCGCGAGGTGTATATCATTGAGGAGCCAACCGCAGGCGCTATTGGTGCGAAGCTTCCCATTACCGAGCCGAGAGGCACCATGGTGCTTGATATCGGTGGCGGTACAACCGACATTGCCGTGCTTGCGCTTGGCGGCACCGTTGCAAGCAAGAGCTCGCAGGTTGCAGGCGACCGCTTCAATGACAACATCATCGAATACGTGCGGAGCGAGTTTCAGCTCGCGATCGGCGAGCGCACAGCTGAGGACGTAAAGATCGATAT
>DATMJP010000031.1:0-5146 GCA_035553815.1 Minisyncoccota bacterium | reverse complement strand
GGGCTGGTATGCCACTTTGCCGTAGCTTGCGGCGTGCGCTTTGTTGAAACCGTATGCAGCAAACGGCTCGATCAGTTTCCAGAGTGACTCTGCCTTCGCGCGCGGAAGCTTGCCGTAATCCATGAAGCCCTGGAGCAGCTTCTCTTTCTGCGCTTCCATCTCAGCGGGAATCTTCTTACCCATAGCCTTGCGGAGCGTATCGGCTTCAAGCCAGGAATACCCACCAAGCGTAATGGCGGTCAAAAGCACGTCGTCCTGGTACACCAGAAGTCCGTAGGAGGCATCAAGATATTCCTTCATGCGCTCATCGAGATAGTGGATGAGGCGCGGATTGCGTTTGCGCTCGATGTACTGAGGAATAGTTTCCATCGGGCCCGGGCGATACAAGGCCACCATAGCGTTGATGTCATGAATGGTGGTAGGGCGAAGTTCCTTCAGATACCGAGTCATACCCGCGCCGTTTAACTGGAAGGTGCCTTCAGTCTCGCCGCGCGCAAGCATGGCGAATGTCTTGGCGTCATCGAGCGGGATGTTTTCTATATCAATCCAGTGATCCCGCGTTTCTCGTACACGGTCGACCGAGTCCGCAAGAATGGCGAGGTTCTTAATGCCGAGGAAGTCGAACTTAAGGAGGCCCGCGTCCTCAATCGCATGCATGTCGTACTGCGTGATCAGTTTGCCGCCCTCTTTATCCATGCTTTTAGGGTCAGGCTGGAGCGCGGTCCACTCGGTAAGCGGAGTCGGTGCAATCACCACGCCTGCAGCGTGCACGCCGGTCTGACGCGCGCAGCCCTCGATGCGCTTAGCAAGATCTAGAATCTCGCGCACGTCCTCGTCATCGTCATAGAGCGCCTTCAACTCCTCTTCCATTTCAAGCGCCCGGTCGATAGTCATAGGGAAGCCCTGGGAACCCATCGGTATGAGCTTTGCGATACGATCGCCTATGCCGTAGGAGTGGCCGAGCGCACGCGATACGTCGCGTACGGCAGCGCGCGCCATCATGGTGCCGAAGGTACCAATCTGCGCGACCTTATCATCGCCGTACTTGCGCTTGGCGTACTGAATCACTTCATCGCGGCGATTATCAGCGAAGTCCATGTCGATGTCAGGCGCCTTTGGACGCTCAGGATTGAGGAAGCGTTCGAACGGAAGCTTGTACGCGACCGGATCAACGTTCGTGATGCCGACAAGGTAGGAGACCAGGGAACCTGCGGCCGAGCCGCGTGTAGTAGTGAGAATACCGACCGACTTAGCATAGGTGAGGAGGTCAGACACTACGAGGAAGTACGGGGCAAAGCCCTTGGTGATGATGACTTCAAGTTCGTACTCAATGCGTGCTTTGAG
Source organism: Minisyncoccota bacterium (assembly GCA_035553815.1). Classification (GTDB taxonomy): domain Bacteria; phylum Patescibacteriota; class Minisyncoccia; order Phycocordibacterales; family Phycocordibacteraceae; genus C7867-001. The sequence goes on along the minus strand of DATMJP010000031.1, from coordinate 3,802 downwards.
CTCCGGCGTCTCGGTAAGGCCGCGCATAGAGATGCCGGCGTATGCTTTTTCCCGCAGAATTTCCGGATACGTTTTACCTTCAGGAATTTCAAGCGCAGGGAATACCCAGCTGCCAAGTTCAAACGTTACATTACAGCGGTCAGCAATCTCGCCTGAGCGCATGACTGCGTCTGGTATATCCTGGAACCACTCGAGCATCTGGGCCTCCGTTACAAATGAGAAGTCCTCAGCTTCGTTCGTACCACTCCTGCCGTGTTTGATGCGGCGAAGTACCTCATTGGCTTCGCGGTCGTCCGGCTTTAGGTAATACACGTCGTGCTGCGCAACGAGCGGAACACCAGACTGAAGGGACAACTCGCGCACGCCCTTCATGCGTGCCGTATGGCCTTCTGCCTTTGGATGGTGCGAAATCTCAAGGAAAACATGATCCTTGCCAAAGAGGCTTACGTATTCAGCGAGTGAGGCTGCGGCACCGTTTTTATCACCGGCAGACAGCAAATGCATAGGTGCGCCGGCAAATGACGGTATAAGCGCGATCAAACCTTCTTTGTGTTCCTTGAGAAGTTCAAGGTCCATGCGCGGGCGCTCAAGGTACCCTTCGGTAAATGACTTTGTAATGAGGCGCAGGAGATTTTTGTATCCCTCATTATTCTCTGCAAGCAGTACGAGGCGCGAGAACTTTTCGTTCCGATCCTCATCAAAGCGCGAGCGCTGCGCAATGTACGCATCAACGCCGATGATGGGCTTCACGCCCTTCTTCGTACCTTCCTTATAAAACTCGATAGCTGCGTGGAGATTGCCCGCATCAGTAATAGCAAGCGCATCCATACCTGCCTCTTTCGCTGCTTTTACAAGATCAGGCACCTTAGGTAGCGCCTCGAGGAAGGAATAGTGGCTATGCGCGTGGAGGTGCACGAAGCGGCTCATGCATTAAGAATATCAGACGCTACGAGTGCACATATTGCGAAAATTAATAGTCGTTGTGTAATGCTATATTTTGTGCGATAGTGATGCCAATCGGACTAGGGAAAGAAGGAGGTTCCGATGCGTTCCTTACTCAGTGGGCTTTTCAAGAAAAAAGGGCAAGGTTTGCCCATCACAACCATGTTCAGCAAGCAGTCGGTCGCGCGTTTCTGCTGTCATGCGGTAGCGAGTGCGGAAGGACGCGTCGAAGCGTTCGACGACCATACCGTCACCACCATGCCGCGCAACGAGCAGGGCGGCTACGACTTCTGTCACGCCTGTCTGGGCAAGATGGCAATCCGCTGCGGCTGGTGCGAACGCGCCATCTTCATCGGAGATCCAGTCACGCTCTACATGCCGAGCCATCCGTATGTCTGGTTCTCGCCGGACGTCACCTTCATGTCGTTCGACAATCAGACGGTGGTCGGCTGTGGCAGGACTGACTGCGCCCATACCGGAGCCGACTACGCCGGCTTCTGGGTGCCCGCCGGTGTGAAGCGCGAGGGCAGGTGGATCGCCGGCGTGAAGCCCATGATCAGCATCTACCAAACTGTGCTCGCCACCAACGGCGCAGTAGTGGCCAATGATGTCTCGGACATGAGCGAGATGCCGCTCCTTCCGGGGGTTCGGATTCCTGAGAGCCTGGCTCGAGCGTAGTATCTGTTCTGTGATTCTGAAATCGCGTCCCTCCGGGGCGCGATTTTTGTTACTCTAACTATAATGTCGTACATCATCGGCGTAGACGAAGCAGGCAGGGGACCGCTCGCGGGTCCTTTGACTGTCGGATTTGTATGCGTTTCAGACGAACTCGATCTCCTCACGCTCTTTCCAGGACTCAATGATTCCAAGCAACTTACCGAGAAGAAGCGGGAAGCGCTGTTTGCGCTCCTTGAAGAAGAGCCGCGAGTTCGTTATCACGTGGAGTGGATACCGGCCAGCCAGATTGATACTAAAGGACTCACCAAACCCATACGCGATGCAGTTGCGCGCGGCGTGCGGAAGCTCATGCCTGTACCGGACGAAGGATCTGTGTATCTCGATGGACTTCTCGCAGCGCCAACGCAGTACAAGCAAGAGACTGTGCCTGGAGGAGATGCGCTCGTGCCCTCCATTATGCTTGCATCGGTTGTTGCAAAAGTCCTGCGCGACCGGCATATGAAAGTACTTGGCGCAAAGTATCCGGCATACGGATTTGAGAAGCACAAAGGGTACGGCACTAAAGCGCACTATGAAGCATTAAAAATTGCAGGACCGTGCGAAGAACATAGACGTCTCTTCTTGCGCAAGTTCTCCCTATAAGAAGCAATCCCTCCGGGTGTCAGCCGGAGGGACGAGCTCAGTAGTCAGGACGGCGAACCGACCCAGGTTGAGCTAGTGGAGGCTTGCCCGCCTCAGGGTGTCCGACTCCCAGGCATTGCTACTCAGGAATTTGGAAACCCTGACGCGAACACGAGTCTCCGGTGGCTTCGAAATTCTTCCTCATGAGAGGCCCCTTACATGATCTGGGGTTAGAACAACACATCGAAGCCCAGCCGTAGCTGCTCATGCTGCATCAGGCTGGCCACCCTCCCACAGAATGGGTAAGAAGGGTGTCCAAATCCATCCTTCCACTAACTCAGCCATATGGCAAGAAAAGCCTGGTACTTTCGCTTTTATAGGGCGTATGGTATGGTTCTTCGCATGTCAGTACGAATGCGTCACACCAGTTCTCACACGAAAAACCGCCGCAGCCATCACGCGCTTACGGCGTCTTCGATCGTGAAGGACAAGGAATCAGGCGCGCTTCGCCTTCCGCACCGTCTTGATGAGACCACCGGTACCTACCGCGGCAAACTCATTGTGCCGGAGCGCAAGAAGGCCCTTAAGAAGGAAGAGAAGCGTCGCGAGCGTAACGAAGGGAAGAAGGATGAGCTCCTCAATGCAAGCGTTGGCCACAAAGAGCCGGTACACGTTGAAGAGTCTAAGTCCGACAAGAAGGGCGTTCTCGGTCGCATGACCAAGGGCCGCGCTACCTCCCGCAACGCAACTGGTTCCTAAAAGTTTTCTTACGAATAGATATACACAACCCCGCGCACTTGCGCGGGGTTGTGTGTTTGTTACCCTGACAAGAAGCTCTTTCCATTATGGCTAATCGGCACCTCGCGCGCTCTGTTGTATTGCAAACACTCTTTGAGTGGGATACTGCGCATATTCCAGAAGCTGAGGTGGCGGCTGTTCTTCAGCGCAACGTCGAAGAATTCGGCGGCGATGATACAGACAAGCCGTTCATGGAACAACTCCTGCAGGGCGTGCTGGCAAAGCAGCCAGACCTTGATCTCGTTATTGCTAAGGCAGCACCTGATTGGCCTATCGAACGCATCGCGCCCGTAGACCGCAACATTTTGCGTATTGGATTGTTCGAGCTTCTTTTTGCAGATCGCACGCAGGTGCCGGCGAAGGTTGCTATCAACGAGGCGATTGAACTCGCTAAAGTATTCGGCGGGGATTCTTCAGGACGCTTTGTGAATGGCGTGCTTGGCGCTGTGTACAAGGAAATAGGCGAGCCAGGCAAGGATGAAACTGGCAAGAAGGAGCGCGTAAAGCGCGAGGCGCTCCCGGTTGAGCACTTGGGCGGGGCAATTGTATATGCAGAACATGAGGGCCAATACTTCATCGCACTCGTGCACGATGTGTTTGGACACTGGACCCTCTCTAAGGGCCGCCTTCAGGAGGGAGAAGATATTGCTGCAGGTACTGCGCGTAAAATCGAAGAGGAGATAGGCCTTCCGGTAAAGATTGAAGAAAAGATCGGCGAGAATGAGTATGTTGCTTCACATCCGGAGAAGGGAAAGTTCCGCAA
>DATMJP010000030.1:0-5304 GCA_035553815.1 Minisyncoccota bacterium | reverse complement strand
ATTCTATTAGGGATGCCAGTCCCTAAGGACATACAAGAACGCGCAGAAAAGCTTCGCAATGCAATACGCGATTACCGCGCTCGCTACCATGGCGAGGCGGAACTTGCCATTTCTCCTGAGGCGCTCGATTCTCTGAAGCACGAGCTTGCAGAGCTCGAGCGAAGGTATCCTGCCCTGGTGACGCCAGATTCTCCCACGCAGGTGGTCGCCGGCGGGGTGCTCCCAGGCTTGAAGAAAGTGCGCCACCAGGTACCGCAATGGTCGCTGGACGATGCGTTTAACGAAGCTGAACTGCGTGCATTTGATGATCGTGTGCGCCGCGGTCTTCAGAAGTCGCTCGGTGCAGGTGTTGCACCGACATACACCTGCGAACTTAAGATAGACGGACTCCATGTCGTGCTTACCTACGAAAAGGGAGTGCTCACAACCGCGGCAACACGTGGTGACGGCGTTATCGGCGAAGATGTCACGCACAATGTGCGCACCATTGCTGCAGTGCCGCAACAGCTTCCAAAGCCGATAGATCTCATTGTTGAAGGAGAAGTGTATATGACACGCTCCGGTCTCACTGCACTCAACAGGAAGCGCGCAGAGGCCGGTGAGGCGCTCTTTGCGAATCCGCGCAATGCAGCTGCAGGCTCAATCCGTCAGCTTGATAGCAGGATTGCCAGCGAGCGTCCGATCTCAGTATTTTTGTACGATATAGACGCATTGTCTGAGCCGCTTCCTCAAACGCAGTACGAGGAGTTGGAGTACCTTGATGCGCTCGGTCTGCCGGTAAATGCGCACAGCGTGCACGCAGCGAGCGTTGAGGAGATTCTTGCGCTTTGGAAGAAATGGCAGGGCACCATTCGCGACAACGAGGATTACCAGATCGACGGCATTGTCGTCAAAGTAAATGAGCGCGCGCATCAGGAAGCGCTGGGATACACGGGGAAGGGCCCGCGCTTTTCGATTGCGCTCAAGTTCCCAGCAGAGCAGGTCACCACGGTCATTAAGGACATTACGCTCCAGGTTGGGCGCACAGGTGCGCTCACGCCTGTTGCCCATATGGAGCCAGTTGCCGTTGCAGGGACAACCGTTGCGCGTGCGACGCTCCATAATGAGGATTTCATTCGAGACAAGGACATACGCATCGGCGACACCGTAGTGCTTCAGAAAGCAGGAGACATCATTCCTGAGATCGTGCAGGTGCTGCCGGAGTTTCGTACAGGAAAGGAGAAGCCGTGGCGGTTTCCGAAGCGTTCGCCTCTGTGCGGTGGGGATGGTGCTATCGAACGCGTTCCCGGCATGGCACAGCATCGCTGCGTTATGCGCGGTTCGTTTGCTGAGCTTGAACGCAAGCTTGCGCACTTTGCAGGAAAGCAAGCGCTTGATATCGATGGCATGGGCAAGAAGACCGTATCGCTCCTCATGGAGCATGAGCTTGTGGGGGAGTTCGATGACTTCTTCACGCTCACTAAGGACGAACTTCTCCAGCTTCCAGGATTTAAGGAGAAGTCTGCGCAGAATCTCATAGATGCGGTCATGCGTGCACGAACCGTACCCCTAAATAGGGTGCTTGTGGGACTTTCGATTCTCCATGTAGGAGAGGAGACCGCGCTCCTGCTTGCGTCAACATTCAGAACGCTAAAGAGATTGGCAGGTGCATCTAAAGAGGAGATTGAACGTGTGCCGGGAGTCGGCTCTGTGGTGGCGGATTCGGTACATGCGTGGTTTGCGGACGAGGGGAACAAAATGCTCCTTGAACGCCTTGGCGCGCATCTAACCATCGAGGAGGTGGAGCTGCCAAGCGGGGGGCCGCTTCAGGGCCAGACAGTCGTGGTGACCGGTACGCTGCCGACGTATTCGCGTGAAGAAGCCGAGGAATTCATTCGCAAGGCAGGCGGTACTCCGGGAAGTTCGGTCTCGCGCAAGACCACCTTTGTCTTGGCAGGAGAGAACGCTGGCTCAAAGCTTGGCAAAGCCCAGGAGCTTGGCATCGAGATACTCAGCGAAGATGCCTTTAAGAAGCTCCTCGGATTGTGATACAGTCAGGACATGGCAACATCTGAGGACGTCGTAAAACTCGCAGAACTGGCACGCATACAGCTGCCAAAAGAGCGCCTTGCTACGCTGGTCGCGGAATTCGACCAGATTCTCTCCTATGTAGGCCAGCTCGACACGCTGACCGTCTCGAACACAGAACCCTTGCTCCCGTACAGCAACATCATGCGCAAAGACGGAGAGCCGCACGAGAAGGGTATGTGGACCGAGGCGCTTGCCTCCCAGTTCCCAGAGCGCAGCGGCAATTACCTTGCCGTGAAGAAGATTATTTCCCATGACTAGCACACTGAACGAGCTTTCCCTTACTGATGCAGCGCGCGGACTTCGTGCGCAGGAATTTAGCGTGCGTGAGCTCTGGGATGCCGTTGCGGCAGCGGCAAAGGGAAGGAATCCTGAGCTCAATGCTTACCTTGAGTTGTTTGATGCTGATGAGGAGCAGATAGCCTATGCGCAGAAGCGCATTAACGAAGAGAAAGATGCGGCACCGCTTCTGTGCGGTATTCCGGTTGCGATGAAGGACAACATTTTGATTACCGGGAAAATAGCGAGCGCGTCTTCAAAGATGCTCAGCAATCATGTGGCAGTCTATGACGCGGCAGTCACCGAGAAGCTTAAAAAGGCAGGCGCACTTTTCGTGGGGCGTACAAATATGGACGAGTTTGCGATGGGTAGCTCGACTGAGAATTCAGCGTTTGGTCCGACCAAGAATCCGGTAGATACTTCGCGCGTGCCAGGAGGCTCTTCAGGGGGTTCTGCTGCAGCGGTTGCAGCGCATATGGCGCTCGTTGCACTCGGCTCTGATACGGGCGGTTCTATCCGTCAGCCAGCCGCACACACGGGCCTTGTCGGCCTCAAGCCTACCTATGGAAGCGTTTCGCGCTACGGGCTTATCGCACTTGGCTCCTCGCTTGATCAGATTGGTCCGCTCGCAAAGACCGTTGCCGATGCTAAGGCGCTGCACGATACGCTTGCCGGTCATGATGACCGTGATGCAACGAGCATCCCGGAAGGGTTCGTGTTCCCTGTGCGCGAGGCAGGGCAGAAGATGGTGATCGGCGTTCCGTACCACCTCCTTGAAGAGGGTGTTGATGAGGATATTCTCGATCAGTTCACCCGCACGCTTGAATCACTCAAGGCAATGGGCCATACGATAGTTGAGGTCTCGCTTCCAACGAGCAAGTACGCACTCCCTGCCTATTACGTGGTGCAGCCTGCAGAAGCGTCTGCAAACCTCGCACGTTTTGATGGTGTGCGGTACGGGCATGCTGCACGCGGTGCGTCATTGCTTGATGACTACGTGGCGTCGCGCACCGAAGGTTTTGGAAGCGAGCCGACACGCCGTATTCTCCTTGGCACATTCGTACTTTCTTCTGGTTACATCGATGCGTACTATCGTAAGGCAAGCGCGGCCCGCAGCGTGCTTACGCAGGAATATGATGAGGCTTTCAAGACCGTTGATGTGATCGCGTTTCCTACAACACCATCGCCGGCGTTCACCTTCGGTTCGAAATCTGATCCGGTCGCCATGTATCTTGAAGACATTTTCACGGTAACCGCAGACCTCACGGGCATGCCTGCTATTTCTGTGCCCATGGGCGATGTCGCACGCGACGGTGTCATGCTGCCTACAGGCATTCACTTCACAGCACCTAAGGGAGCCGAAGAGCACCTGTTTAGAATTAGTGCCGCAGTAACTGGGGAAGCGCTATACTAGAGCGTAATGGATCCGGTCGGCCCTTCAGTACATTTCCTCAACATCCAGTATTTCTTCAGGCTCCTCTATGATGTGAGCCTAGGGCGTCCTGACCTCTCTGAGCTCGGTATGCTCGCAGCAAACATATGGCTTGCTGTTACCGTACTGGGATATCTGCTCGTGATTGTGCTTATTGGTGCGCTTATGCACTACACAACGCGCATTTACCAGGTGCGCATGGCAGAGGCTGCGCTGTATTCAACTACAACGCATGAGCATCTTGATGACCTCACGGATCGCTCGCGTTGGCAGCATGTGCTCACTCTCATCGAGAGTCCTCATGAGAACGACTGGCGCCAGGCGATTCTCGAGGCTGACATCATGCTTGATGAGATTCTTGATGAGCAGGGCTATGCAGGCGAGTCAGTGGGAGAGAAGCTGAAACAGGTCAATCCAGCTCGATTTGCAACCATCCGTGACGCCTGGGACGCACATATGGTGCGCAACGCTATTGCGCACCAAGGCTCTGCCTATCAGCTCACCGAGCATATTGCGCACCGTACTATCGCGCACTACGAAAACGTCTTCCGCGAGTTCGGCGAAGTCTAATCATTGCATTTTCAGAAAACGTGAGATAATATAGAGGAAATAGCGGGGTAGAGGAGAGGTACCTCGGGAGGCTCATAACCTCCAGACGCCGGTTCGATTCCGGCCCCCGCAACACGATCTTCCGTTTCGAGCAGTATCGAAGCGCACTTCTTGCAGCAACTACGCAATCTGAACAGTTAAGTGCTTGCAGAATATATTAGAATATACTAATATATTCTCATGTCGCTACAGACACTATGCAAGGCAATAGGGAATCAGGAGCGCGTACAGCTTGTCCTCTGTCTCGCGCAAGAAGCTAGCGTGAGCGAACTTCTAGGGAAGTGCGCTCTGGGCCAGAGCGCACTCTCCCAACACCTGGCAATCCTGCGGGAAGCAGGCATCTTGCGCAGTCGCGAGAGTGGGCGCAATGTCTACTACCGCGTCGCCTCGGCAAAGTACCTGAGTCTTGCAAAGAGCATTATCTCCCTAACACATTAGCTGCATGAAGCACATATCCGTCGCCGCCTTCAAAGAAGTCATTGATGCGGAGAAGAATAACCCCTCAGTCGACTTTATAAACGTATGTACTCCTGAGGAATACAAAGAGAAGCATATCCCGGGTGTTCGCTCCGTCCCTCTTGATGAGATTGAAAGACACGTAGGTGAGCTTTCCCTAAGGAAGACGATATATGTGCATTGCCGATCTGGCCGTCGTGGTGAGAAAGCGATTGAAAGGCTTGCTGGCCTTGGCATCACGGCAGAGCTAGTGAATGTCGAGGGCGGAATACTTGCGTGGGAGGGTGCAGGATACGGGACCGCACGGCTCTCATCTCGCATGTCACTCATGCGTCAGACCTTTATTGCCGCCGGCGCGCTCGTTGTGATCTCGTACGTACTTGGCACCTTTGTGTCGTCAGTGGCATACGCTCTAGCAGGCGCAGTTGGTCTCGGTCTTATTGTTGCTGGCAGCACAGGAT
>DATMJP010000029.1:0-5062 GCA_035553815.1 Minisyncoccota bacterium | reverse complement strand
TCGATCACGCGATTGAACTGCGTGAAGTTGTTCGCTCTGAATCCGATGCCTAACACACGACCATTTGCATTTTTTGGTACGCCCTACGTTGCGCGCGACACGCTCGCTGCACTTATTGAGCAAGGGTTCATTCCGGCGGTTGTTATAACGTCGCCAGATAGCGCCAAGGGCCGCGGGCTTGCGCTCCAGCCCACAGAAACGAAGGAGCTCGCGCTTATGCATGGCATTCCCGTGCTTACGCCAGAGAAGCTCTCGCCTGAAGCAATCGAAGAGATTTGCAGCTTTGACTGCGAGTATGGCGTCGTGGTTGCCTACGGCAAGCTTCTGCCGCAGGCGCTTATCGATGTATTCCCGCTCGGACTACTCAATATTCATTACTCTCTGCTTCCTAAGTATCGTGGCGCCTCTCCGGTCGAGTCTGCGTTACTTGCTGGCGATACGGTTACTGGTGTCGCAATCCAAAAACTAGTGCTGAAGCTTGATGCGGGCGATGTCTACGCGACTAAGGAGGTTGCGATAGAGCCAACGGAGACAACGAAGGAGCTGCGCGCCCGGCTTATAGCGCTTGGTAGTGAACTCTTGATCGAACTGCTGCCGCAGTTTGAGGCGGGTACCGCACGCGCTACGCCACAGGACGAATCACAGGCAACGCACGTCGGAAAGATTCATAAATCTGAAGGAGAACTCCAAATACCGGGGAACGATCTTTTGAACTGGCGCAAGTACCGCGCGTACTTCGAATCTCCAGGCACGTACTTCTTTGTACGAAAGGGTGACACGTCAGTACGCGTGAAGATTGCCAAAGCTCGCTTTGAGAATGGGGTCTTTACCCCAGAGCGTGTTATTCCTGAGGGAAAGCGCGAGATGGCGTACGAAGACTTCGTACGCAGTCTCTAGCTCTGCATTCGTCGCGTCAGTGACTTAAAGAATGCGCCTCCCTTGCGTACAAGCGTCTCATTGCGCTTCTTAGAGCGGCGCATTTCTTTGCCAAGCTCATTCGTAGCTTCGTCGATGGCGTTCTCTATTGTTTCCTCAACTGCCTCTGCGCGAAAGAAGGCACGGGGTGTTGAAAAATTAATCATTGCCTGCCAGATGGGGCCAGTCTGATGCGCCTCACTAATCTTGCCGAGCTCTACGTACGCATGCGCATTATCTGCGTCTTTGCCCAAATACTTCTTTAAGGCCTGTATTTTCTTTTGTGCTCGTTCGGTAACAGGACCTGGTAAATCGTAATTAATACCTTTGAAGCGAATTTCCATACGACAGTTCAGTTATCGAGAGCTAATACCTTGGTGCGTGAGTGGTGTCCGCTGACGAGTCGCACTTTATCGAGCGTAGTGCCGTACTCGCGCGCGATGACGCTCCGTACCGCTTCATTGGCGAGGCCGCCTTGCGCTGGTTCTCGTACCGTAATCGTGATTGCCCCGTCCTTACCACTCGAGAGTTTCGTGCGGTGTGCACCTGCGGTTACGAAGACACGTATATACATTACGTTGTTTCTCCAAAGCGCTCGTGAAGATAGGCGATGATTGCGTCTGAATCAGAAACAGCAATATCCCGCTCCTCATCCACGAGGTACGGGGTCTGCCGCTTACCGCTTAGCTCCATAAGCGTTCGCATAACACCTGGATCCCTTACATTTCTCTCGTTGAAAGTAAGCCCCATTATCGCTCCTTCAAGAAGCACCTTGGCAGCGTACGGACAGGCAGTCTGGATGTAGAGCGTGAGGCTAGACGCGGAATCCATATAGCAATATTAGCAGACCAGCAGAGCCATATTGCTTCCCCGTGAATATGGGCTAGAATGCGGATTAGCTCCCTTACGGGAGCGATTACATTCCGCGGTAGCTCAGTGGTAGAGCGGTCGGCTGTTAACCGATTGGTCGTAGGTTCGAATCCTACCCGCGGAGCTCGTGACTTTAGCAAGCAAGAAAGCTCCATGCCGGAGCTTTCTTGCTTTTGGAACATTGCTGCAGTGTGGGACGTTGCTGGAACTCTATGCGAGGTTACCCGCGGGCTGGTAACTTCTCCCTAGCCACCTTCATTTCCTGAGCCCAGAATGCTAAATCGTTCAGTATCACATTCGCGCTTTCTGTGTGGCGCTCATTGAACTGGTACTCTCCCTTTTCGTTTAGATTCTCCCAGTAGTTTGGGAGCATGATCTGCTCTCTAAGGTCAAAAAGTCGCACCTCTGCAGCAACTCCACGCAGGTGTTCAACTGCGCGAGCGCCTCCCGCAAGCGAGCCATAGCTAATAAAGGAAACGGGCTTGTAATGCCATTCAAAGAATAGGTAATCGATCGCGTTCTTTAATGCGGGTGAGTACGAATGGTTATACTCTGGGGTGACGAATATAAAACCATCCGAGTCTGCGATTCTTTTAGACCACGCTTTCGTGTGCTCATTGGAGTATTTGTTCTGCGAGGGAGGGATTGGTTCGTCCAAAAATGGTAGGTCCAACTCCGCCAAATCTATGAGTTCGACCTCCATATCATCGCGCTGCTGTGCTAATTCATAAATCCATTTGGCAGCTTGAATATTAAATCGGTTTGGACGAGTAGAACCAGCAAGAATCTTGATGTTGATCATATACGTTTATAGTACGCACACTGTCTGAAGCACTGGTGAGTGGATAACTCTCAAACAATGTATAGCTGGCAACCCAGGTTTTAAGCCTCGTGACGTGAAGTGCATCTGAATGCTCGTGTACTCATGCTTTCATAGTCTTAACGGTTCAAAGCCAGAACACGCACATAAGCAAAGGCCCCTCGTTGGAGGGGCCTTTGCCTATATATCTACTAATTATGATTTGCGTAGCTCACGCACTGGCCCTGGTTCTTGAACGATGGATTTTCAAAGTTCTTCCACCCACCCTTCTTACAGTCTTCCTTAGATAGTGCAGGCGGTGCCGGATCGAAGTCATAGCTTGCGTCTCCAATAACTACATTGTCGACAAGAACGGTCTGTTCCCCATCACTCGCTGCCCAGCCGCCGTCTGCGACAAGGTGAATACTGACAACAGGGTATGCGCCATACGCTGTGAGTGCATGCGCATAAGTGTCATAGAACGTACCGCCTGGGAGTTGCGAGGTATCAACTGAAAGTGCTCCTGAAAGCAGGTTCGTTGAACCGATCCAAGTATTCTGGTCGCAGTCGTTATAGTTTGGCGCATCGCCGAGATACACGAACATATTCTTGGTTTCGCTTCCGGTATCAAGCGCTATCTGGAATCGAGGCGATCCGCCGGCACACATATCATCGGTAACATTGAAGTCCGCGCTAAGTGCATCAAGCGAAGCGAATGTCGTCCCTGCAGCAACGTCGAATGACACTGAGCTGTAGTCATTTGCCGAGCTTACGTCGCTTGTATTAGAGACAAGCGAAATGTGCCCATTTTCCTCTACTGCGCCACCGAACAAGCCGGTTGCCGCATATGAGGTACCTGCGAACGCTACTAGAGAGAGTCCCGCAATGGCAGCAAGAACTTTTGATCTACTTTTCTTCATATAATTAGAAGATTAGTGATTAATATTTAGCTGATAATGCGCTCTCATCTCGAGAGATAGACACTCTATGCTTGCCCGTGTGTGCTTGAAGTGAACTCATCTAATGCCCTCATGTATACTTTTTGTATTGATCATCGTATAAATACGCTATGCAAAAATTCCTCGTGCTCTATAAAACGCCAGTCGCAGTTCTTGACGCATGGATGGAAACCAATGCAGAAACCCGGGAGGTAGAGCAAGAGAAGATGAAGACCGAATGGGATACCTGGTTGGAGGCTCATAAAGCGCAGCTATCTGAAACGTTTGGAGCGGGCAGAACCAAGCAGATTGCAACAGAGGGAGTGAGTGATATTCGCAACGATATTATGCTCTACACAACCGTAGAGGCTGAGTCCCATGAAGCAGCTGCTCAGCTATTTGTCGGCCACCCTCATCTTAAAATTCCTCAGAGCACCATTGAGGTCATGACCATCAACTCCCTTCCAGGGATGTCTTAGTCGAGCAATTTGTCGAAGTCCGTAGTAGAGTGTAGCCATACCCAGTCTTTAGAATCCTATGGTAAAGAACAGCCACGGCGTTAGCTCAAAGAACAATCCAAAGCGCGCTCGCAAAACAAAGAAGCGCCTTGCTATCAAGCAGGCAGCAAAGGCAGCAAGGACCAAGTCCTAGCGCCTACTGAAAATCGCCGGTCATAGTGCCGGCGCTTTTCTTTAGCGAGCTCATGAAATCTTAATGTGGTAATTGCGTAGATTGCTATACTCAGCCGTATGGACTCCCGCCCCACCTTGTCTTCAAAGACGCTTCTGAATGCGCGCGAATGGGGTGCTGTAGTTATACTTCTTGCTACCTACTGGGGCGTACATGGTTTTGCGATCACCTATGTGCGCGAGCCCATCATTCTCTTCATTCCAACCGCAGTAGCGGTGTGTATTCTCTTTTTTAACGGCATACGGCTGTGGCCTGCAATTTACGTCGCATCACTTGTCTCCGGAGTCTTTATTATTTCGATGCCCTTGCCGCATCTTTTCGTTCTGCCCGTAGCCGAAGTATTTAAAGTCGCGCTCGGCGCGTATCTTCTGCGCGAAGCTGGCATCGATCCGCTGTTTAGGAAGTTCCGCGACATGTTCTTCCTTATCATTGTGGTATTTGTCATATCAGCGATTACTCCCACAATCAGCGCGCTCCTTTCGATATTTGCTGGCTCACCGTACAGCATTGACCTCTGGGGGCGCCGCTACGCAGCGGCTGTTCTGACGCTGCTCATCTTTGTCCCCCTTCTCCTTCGCTGGCTTGCGAAGCGACGCTTCTCAAGAACGCTTTTAGAGACCGCCGAAATCGTGGTGGCGTTCTCTCTCCTTGCAGGGCTCAGCGTCACGTACTTTATTCTTGCCGTAAAAGTAATCGCAGGGCTTCCCATTGTCTATTTCATACTCATCCCGCTCTTCTGGATTGCACTACGTCTTCGTCCGCGCTTCATCACGCTCGCGCTTCTCACACTTTCGGTAATTGCCCTCGGCAGCATATTCCTTAATGAATTTGACCCTGTGCTGCGAACTAC